>CBAAAH010000082.1:0-3158 GCA_964658865.1 uncultured Granulicella sp. | reverse complement strand
CAGATTGCTTCATGTTCCGGGCGCTACTTTGCGATGGATCGCGACCTGAAGTGGGATCGCGAAAAGAAGACATTCGACGCGATGGTTGCGGGTGTGGCCGAAGGTGGTGCGACGAGCGACCCGGCGGCGAAGATTCGGGAGAATTACTCCAACGGCATTACCGATGAATTTATCGTTCCGTTTGTCTGCACCGATGCGCAAGGTAAGCCGGTGGCGACGGTTGCGGATGAGGATTTGTGCATTTGCTTCAACTATCGTAGCGACCGGGTTCGACAGATTACGCGGGTGCTCGCTCGCAATATTGTGGGTGGACTTACCACCGGCGGCGGGCGCGACTTACCAAACTCCGAAGAGCTTGACCTGGATATCCCACGCGTAAGTGCTCCGCAGAATCTGCGTTATATCTCCATGACGCAGTATGACCCAAAGTACAAGGTACCCATGGTTATCCTGCCCGAAAGCATGGATAACCTACTCGCAAATGTGTTGAGTGTGCATGAGCTGCGCAACCTGCGCGTGGCAGAAACCGAAAAATATGCGCACGTCACTTACTTTTTCAATGGCGGCATCGAAAAGCCGTTCGGCGGGGAAGAGCGCGAAGTGGTGCAGTCGCAAAAGGTGGCGACGTACGATTTGGCGCCGGAGATGAGTGCGCGCGGCATTTGCGACATCGTGGTCCGGGCTATCGAAGATACCGCGTTCGATGTCGTCATCGTGAACTTTGCGAACGCCGACATGGTGGGCCACAGTGGCAAGATGGAGCCGACCGTCAAGGGTGTTGAGACTGTCGATGCCTGCCTTGGTGAGATTTACGGAGCGTTGAAACGCAACGGCGGCTCGTGGCTGATTACGGCAGACCACGGCAATGCGGAGATGCTGATCGACCCGGTAAGCGGCGGACCGCACACGGCACACACGACCAACCCCGTGCCCCTGATCGCGGTCACGGACCAGGGCCGCGGCTTCAGTCTGCGCGAGGACGGATCGCTGCGGGACCTGTCGCCGACGATGCTTGCCATGCTTGGACTGGACCTTCCGCGCGAGATGACTGGCGGAGACCTGCGTGTGTTTCCCGCGCGTTAGACCTCGCGGCGGCCGTCCAGCGCTCGGCTCATCGTAACCTCGTCGGCGTATTCGATGTCGGATCCGGCGGGGATGCCGGTGGCGATGCGGGTGACGCGCAGGCCGTGATCCGTCGACGCGTGGTGCAGCTCGTTGGCAAGGTAATGCGCCGTGGCTTCACCCTCGACCGTCGGTGAAAGCGCGAGAATAATCTCTTCGATGTCGCTGAGCCGGTTGAAAAGGTTCGCCGTGCGCAGCTGCTCTGGGCCAACGCCGTTGACGGGGCTAAGCGTGCCGTGCAGCACGTGGTACACGCCGTTGTAGGTACGCGTTTTTTCCACGGCGGCGATGTTGGTCGGCTCATCCACGACGCAAACCGTGCGGTGTGAGCGTGTAGGGCTGGCGCAGTAGATGCAGGGGTCCACGTCGGTGACGTTGTTGCAGACCGAGCACAGGCGCAGTTGGGCTTTCAGTGCGCGGATGGCGTTCGACAGGGCTTCGGCGTCGGATTCTGGCGAGCGCAGAATGTAAAAGGCGAAGCGCTGGGCGGTTTTGGCGCCGACGCCGGGCAGCTTGCGCAACTCGTCGATGAGCCGGGACATGGGTTGAGCGAATCGTTCCACGTGTTCAGCTTACTTGGTCAGGTTGCAAGGCCTGGGTACCCGGGGAAGGCGGCATCAAAAAATCAGCAAAGTCGAGGTTTTCGCTTTTTGTCACGCCGCACGACCCGCGTCCCCGCTATCCTCCAAAAGAACGCAACTTTTACCCGGAGACACAGCACGATGCAGATCGCAATGGTTGGTTTGGGACGCATGGGCGCGAACATGGTTCGGCGCCTCATGAAGGCAGGGCACGAAGTGGTGGTGTTCGATCACAGCAAGGACGCCATTGCGAAGCTTGCCGGCGAGGGTGCCACGGCCAGCGACAGCCTGCAGGACATGTGCGGCAAGATGCAGAAGCCGCGCGCTGTGTGGCTCATGGTGCCGGCCGGCGTGGTGGATTCGACGCTGACGGATCTGACGCCGCACCTGGAGGCCGACGACATCATCATCGACGGCGGCAACTCTTACTACGTGGATGACATTCGCCGCGCCAAGGAATTAAAAGAGAAGCAGTTGCACTACGTGGATTGCGGCACCAGCGGCGGCGTGTTCGGTTTGGATCGCGGCTACTGCCTGATGATCGGCGGCGAAGACAAGCAGGTAGAGTACCTGAACCCCATCTTCAAAACGCTGGCACCCGGCATTGGCTCCGTGGAGCGTACGCATGGTCGCGACGGTGCCGAGCAGAAAACAACGGCCGAGGACGGCTACCTGCACTGCGGCCAGAACGGCGCGGGGCACTTTGTAAAGATGGTGCACAACGGCATTGAGTACGGCATGATGGCGGCGTACGCGGAGGGCTTCAACATCCTGAAGCATGCCAACGTGGGCAAGAAGGACGAGAGCTTCGATGCCGAAACCGCGCCGATGCGCGAGCCGGAGCACTATCAATACGACCTGAACATTCCGGACATCGCCGAGGTGTGGCGTCGTGGGTCGGTCGTCGCGTCGTGGCTGCTGGACCTTACGGCGAATGCGCTGGCAGAGTCGCCGAACCTGGACGAGTACGGTGGCCGCGTATCTGACTCGGGCGAAGGTCGCTGGACGTGCATTGCCGCGATCGACGAGGGCGTGCCGGCAGAGGTGCTGAGTGCCGCGGTGTTCAGCCGCTTTGCCTCGCAGGGCAACGCGCTGTATGGCAACAAGATTCTCAGTGCCATGCGCTTCCAGTTCGGTGGCCATAAGGAGAAGAAGGATTAATGGCAGAGCAGGCGAACGGCGACGTGGTGGAGAAAAAAGTTCCGCCGTGTTTGATGACGATCTTTGGGGCCAGCGGCGATTTGACGAAGCGGTTGCTGTTGCCTTCGATCTACAATCTGGCAGCCATGCACGACTTGCCGGATGCCTTTCGCCTGCTCGGCTTTGCCGTGGAGGAATGGACCGATGAGGCGTTCCGCGACCACATCGCGGAGTCACTGAAGAGCTTCTGGGGTGCCGACGCAGACGACAAGGTGGTCCGCTGGCTGACGCAGCGGGCCTTTTACCAGAAGGGCA
>CBAAAH010000081.1:0-9828 GCA_964658865.1 uncultured Granulicella sp. | reverse complement strand
CGGCGACGATGGTGGAACAGCACGGGCTTTCGGCTGCGGCTTGGGTGAAGGTGCAGCCGCAACGGGAGTCGGTTGCGATTCCACGGCTGCAACCATCTTCTTCTCAGGAACGACTGCCACGGACGGTGAAACACTCTCACGCTCGCGCCATGTCTTCACGGCAGATCGTCCCACCTGCACACCAGCCCGCCAGCCAGTCACCGCGCAAAACTTTACCGCTCCGCACATCTCGCCGGCGAACTCGTTGACGTCTCCTGCCCAGCTCGTCTTTTTGTAGTTCCACGCCCACGATGGCGGCAGCTCCTGATCTCGCTTAGCACGCCAACGCACGAAGCCGGCCCAGAGAGCCACGGGCAACGCGAGCATCTCCATCGGCTGCAAGAACAGTCGGCCGAGACTGCGCCCTTCGAAGAAACTGTCCTGAAGGATGACCGCCTGCGACCCTCCCTGGTAGCTCATCGGCTTCAGCGCTCGCACCTCTCGCCAGCCCTGCTCGATCGCATGGGCTGAGAGCGTAAACGGTGCCGCACCCTGCGTGGTCGGCACCAGGTCTTCCGTCTCTGCGAAGTCGATCTTGTTCTTCGGCTTGGTCTTCACCAGCCACGCAACCTGGTCTGGCTCCGAGCCGTTCGTCTGGTGTAACGAGCTCATGACGTAGGCGGGAAAGTAGTAGCTCTGAACCGGCGACAGGGTCAGCGCAAACCATCCCCACAGCAGAGCTCCGAACATCATGCTCAGCAGAGCGATGCGCAAGCACTCAGCCCAAACCTTTTCAAGGAGGCTGTCTTGCGCGTACCTCACTTCCCCTCCCGCTGGCCGTCCAGTCGCCGCAGGATTTCGTCCGCCTTGCCTTCCTTCACGTGGTCCGCCTGCTTCGCCACCTGCTGCACCGTCTCCCTCGAAAAGTCCGGCGATGCAAGAGCCGAAAACAGGTTCACGGTCAACTGCCGCAAGCCGACTAGCTCGGTCAGCAGAGTCGGGTCGGGTGCCGACTTCCGGCTTCGGATCGGCTTCTGCAAGTGAGCGAGCACGGCTTCGCGCAGCCACTCCGACCGCGTCTTGCCCGATGCCTTCGCGGCGTCCTCAACGGCCAGCAACTCTTGCCAGGGCAGGCGCATGGAAAGCGTCCTCGCCTCGTGCGACGGCGTTAGCCGCGCATCTAACGTGCGCGCCGAAAATGGCGGTGGAACCCGGCTGCCGCTCATCAACACCGTCCTGTTCTGACTGCGAATCTTCGTGAAAGCAATTGCTTGCCTGCACAGAAAGTGCGTTTACAGCAGGTACACGGACGTGAAAACGTTCGCAAGCGCCGCGTCAACCTGCCCTGTCAATTTGTGTACTCAGCGTACACTACGTTTGCGCCCGCAACCAATTTCGCCCTAAGTTGCTGTTTTATCTACGTATACCTATGTAAACGGCAAGGTTGCTAACGGGAGACCCTCCGGGGATGACGTGTCAGATTTCTTCCGCTGCAAAGCAGCGCGTCTTTGCTCTTGCCGTTGCACCTTTAGCGCGCATGTAGAAGAACCATAAGCACACCCATAACCACCCATAAAGGACGTGGGTAGTTGGGGGTTCTACGACAGAAGAGTTTGGAATCCAACCTGCCGTGCGACGTCCAGAAGCTGTGCGTCTCCCGAGATGAACGTGCAGAGCTGCACATCACCGGAGCACCAGGTCCACGCGGCGGCAAGCTGTAGAGCATCAGCGGCCTTCAACGGGTAGCTCATCAGGAAAGATTCTGCCTGCGCGCGGAGTGCTTCGGTCGGCTGCAGCTCCCGCCATCCGCGACGAAGTTTCTCCAGCCGCATTCCTGCAGCGACGTGCTCTGCCTGCGTGAGTTGTCCCATGCGCAATAGACGCTCGAACGCACTGCGCATCTCGACGGATGTCGCCCACCATACCGCCATCTCATACTGCTCCAGCAGCTCTCGGACCGCAGCAGTTGGCTGTTGCTGCACGCACAATGGAACGAGTGCGCTCGTATCCCAGAACGCAGGCGTCATTGATCGCCGCGACTCTCAAGCGCGGCTTCGACTGCAAGTTCCTGGGACACATTCCCTGCCGGCGCAAGAAAAAATCCGTCCCAGTCCATCGTCTCTTCCGGCATCTTCAACGCGCCGCTCGCCACCAATTGCGCTTCACGTTCCCAACCTGCGTCCTGTCGAAATGGAAGGATGCGCGCCACTGGAACACTGCGATCCCGCACGACGATCTCTTCCCCGTTCTTCACGTACTGGAGATAGCCGCTCAACTGGTTCTTCAACTCACCGATGTTCACTGTGCGCATACACCAACAATACGCTAGATAGCCAAGTTAGCTATGTGCGTTCCTCTGCTTGTGAATGTTCCTCCTGCCAGAGCCGCGCCTGCTTTAATGCAACGCCTTCCCTGTTCAGTTCGGCCAGCTTCGCCTCCCACTTCGCAACGATCTTCTGTGCCTGCCGGCTGCGTTTCCGTGCGCGGGCGAGCATGCGTTCGACGTGGGCTCTTCGCCGATTTTCCATGCTGGAACCTGAGGACATTTCGTTCTCGGATGAACTCACGATGCGCGCTTGAATACGTTCTTCTGCTTACCGTCGCCGCCGGTGCCTGTGGGTTTGTGGGATGCGCGCTCTTCGCATTCCAAGCGCATGCGGCAAATCCATAGGCACACTGTCGCTGGGTGAGGCTAAACCGTCTCGGAGAACCATCGCATGCCGTTCGGCAGCAGTACGGAAGAAAAGTCGAAGTGCACGACGTGATGGTGCCCCGGAACACGCGAGGGCGCCGAAGCATGCACTTATTAACAACGCTCCTCCGACGCCGACTGCACACACAACCTCGGGTGTCTCTCGCATCGCGGTAATCTGTTCTTCCGGGATGCAGCAGCATCAATGGGAGTCGGGGTATTAAATTTCAAGCTTATCTAGCGAACAGCTTCTGGTGGGCCTACTGAAATCCGGAAATCCACAGCCGCCCGTTCCTCTATGTGCTGTTTTTCTTGTTTAAGAATGTCTTGAGAATATTTTGCCGATTCAAAGCATGTACCGGGAGCTTCGAATGAGCGTACCGGGAGCTTCGAGGAAAACACCTTAACCCTGTGGAAACTTGTGGAAACACTGGGAATAAATTTCCCACGTATTCGAAGCTCCCAGTACATCATTGACGCGAAAACAGCTCTTTGTGGACGGGCACGGACGATCAAAGGATCTTCTAACGCCACACCCCCCCAATCATTTGCAGTGTTCCTGCTGTGGCGCGGGGAATCAAATCAGGCACAAAAAAGATTCGAAGCTCCCGGTACCTCTTCGAAGCTCCAGGTATGCATTCGCCCTTAATGTTCAACTACGTCGGTACGTATTTAGCTATTTACTAGCGAGGCGCTTAAGCTCTTCGCCACGCGTAAGAAATTGCTTCCCACCACGAGGTGGACCGATGGTGAGACCCTTGGCGCTTGCCTCAGCATTCATTTCCGGCCAGGCAATCCGCAAAGCCTCAATCGCTTCGGACATGCGGCTGCGAATGCGTCGTGTATTGGTATCCTCATGCCAAAGCTGCTCCAGCAGGCTTCGCCAGGGAATGCAGCTGGTGGACATCGCACCATAGGAGCGATGGACGAGAAATATCATGTAGTCTTGCATCTGTGATTTCTGGCGCGTCGCTTGGATCAGCTTTCTCAGTACAGGCACGTGGAAGTTGGTGAACTCCTTAAACACGGCATCATCCAGGCGGAAGCCGTAGTTTTGCTCGAACCGGTTCTTCTCCCGCGCGGGCGCGTCGAGGAGCTGCATCTGTTCCCCTGAGCGTATGGTGTCCTGCTCGGACCAGGGGCATGATGACGCGTTGAAGTGAGCCTTCATGCCGGCGTTCGACGACGATTGCCATGGCTGCAACGCGTTCGAAGGCTTCCCGTACGCGCTTGATGTTTGGACCACCCGTAGACATGCTCATGTCGTTTAGAAATTGGCTGGCGCTCGACAGTGGAATGAAAGGGTCCTTCGTAAGAACTGCCTGGTGCGTCATCCAGTGGAAGAGCGTACGGTCGGCGCCATAAGGCATGTCGATGTCAGGAACCATGGCCTTGAACGTCACGGTGACGAAGTCGCCGTTTCCATGCGCGCCTGTCGTGTGATCTCCCGAGCATCGGTCTTCTGATAGGGCAGGCCGCAAAATATCATCACCTGGGCCACCTGCATCAGTTCTTTTCCGTAGTTCGGATCTTCCCTTGCTTCGCGCAGTTCTGCCATTGCCAGCGCAAGCTGACCTTTGCTGGCGGCATCTTCCCCTCTGCGATCACGCGATTTGTTCTGGGCAGGCTCCCCTGCCAGCAGCCTCGATTGCCCAACTTCCGTTTTCTTGGCCATAAGTGACGTCCGGATAAGACTAAAGCTGATGCTTGGCAAACAAAAGGTCTAACGCTTCTGTCATCAGAGCCTGGCTTCGAAGATCCTTCTGAACGCCCAGATTCTTTAGCTTCGTGAAGCGGTCCTTGTCTACCTTAAGTGTCAAGGCCTTGTAGTAGGAGCTTCGCGCGCTCGTGGAAGCGTCGCTGGAGTTGTCGTGGTCGCGATGTACAGCAAGCAATGCGCCTGGTGTCTGAGCAGCTTCCAAGCCGGGGTGTTCTGGCCGGGGTGCATCAGTCCCTTTTTTGGATACCAGAAGTCCAGAAAGAGCGGCTGTTTTCGTCTGTGCCATAGCTTACCTTCCGTTTGCGTTAATACGTTTATACGCCGATACGTATCAACGTGCATGCGCAGAGCCGCCTTGTTTAAATTGCAGGTTCCTTTCGCATATGCGTATGTACGTATTTCCATAACTCCGCAATTTCACCTGCTGATCGATTCTTTTCGTCAATCTCCTGCACCGTGCGCCCATCGATCATGGAACTGGCAAAATCGGTTCGTTGAAAAATGGTGACCGGCGCAACGGTTCCATGCTGGGAAAGAGAGATGGCCGCCTCGCCTGTAATCCGTGCGCGCTGTGCGGCTCCATTGATCACGAAGATCATTTTCTTTTTCGCTTCTTCGGCCATGCCAATCGTCGAACCCACTGCCCGAAGGTCGTAAGGACTTGGGCGAGTCGGAATGAGAACGAGACTGGCGAGAGCTATCACCTGACGATTCGTAGCCGTGACGGCCGGAGGTGTGTCGATGATGGCAATGTCGACGCCACCTTTCTGGTTGCAATCACGATTACGTGCAAGCGTATCTCCATAGGTGCGTAAATACGTAATAACGCAGGTACGTCCTGTAATAAGAGTAATGTCTCAGCCCCTGCAAATAAAGCGCGAGCTGCGGAAGTACATCTGCAGGCACCTTCGTATAGCGTATTTACGCAGATACGTATAAATATTGTAAGGTATGGCGGCTTGTGCCAGAAACGGCCAGCCCCATGCAGCACGCAGTCTGTAGCATGAACTAAAGGCGAATCAAACGTTCCTGAATGGGTCGGACCGCCTACGTCCTAAGCTCGCGCCGTTGAGGGCGCATTCTCAACATACATTTTGAATGTTTGGAGAAAGGCCCTTCATACCATTTCCGGCTTGCAGATAACCCCCGCAGGGTGCCTGATCGCGTCAATGAATGTTCAACGGCGCCCGTACGACGAACAGAACAGCAGGATATTCTTCAGGCAGAATGGAACGGCAGCTATTAGGGAAGGAGTTTTGCCTTGGCCACCCCGTCAAACACAACCATCACCATTGATGGCACAAAATTGAATGCGTTTAGCACAAATGTTGGTCTCTCCAGCCACAACGATTCTGTTGGTATGCCCGCCATGGGTTCTGTTGCGTGCGCAATGCACTTTTCAGCGGACATGCATGACACGGCGAACGTTCCTTTTGGAACCATTAAACAGCTTTTCGATCTCGCGAACTTAGCGACGCGCGAAAAGATCAAAGACATCAAGATCGAGTTTTGGCAGGACGACAGCAAGACAGATGCTCTCTGCACACTATCGTTTAAGGGCTGGATTAGCTCTTGGAATGTCTCGAGCGGTGGCGGATCAAACCATGTCCTTTCAATCAGTGTTCAGCCGACGCTTGACCAAAAGAACTATCACGATCTGCAGCTCGGCAACTAGAGAGGGTGAGCCATGCAAGCCGAAGAGGATGGCTTAACGCTTGTTCTTTCTCCTGCGCAACTTGCAGCGGTACTGCAAACGGGCAATCTGGAAAACCATGAGCGGCTGGTAAATCGTCTGTGGGGTGGAGCGCAGCTCCTTGGCAGCGCACTCCAGCTTGTGGCTGGTGGTGCGCTCGTTCTTGCTCCCGACCCAACCATGCTGACCAAGGTTGGCGGGGGGGTGCTGGTCGCGCATGGCGTCGACTCTGGGCAAGCCGCCCTGCGCCAGGTGTGGACCGGAGAAAACACAAAAGATTTTACCCAGATGGCGGGTGAGGGTGTCGCCCACGGGTTTGGAGCTAGCGACCAGACCGCGCACTGGGCCGGTGTTGGTCTCGATGTTGCCGTGCCGCTAGCTGTTTCGTTGGTTCTTGGAGCCGAACGTATCCTAGCCGTCCGCGCCGGGCGCATTTCGCTTGCGGAAGAGGAACTTGCCGGGGGGCACACGGTTGCAAAGCACATCAACCAGAGCGAGTCGGCCTTGAGATCCCGTTTAGCCAGCGAACCGAAGATACCCGCTGCCACTTCCTGGACTTCCGTCCGTGTAGCCGAAAATGCGATTAACGACAGTTTGCGTGCAAACAAACAGGTGATTGAGCAGTGGGCAAAAGCGGGAGGCAAGGGAAATCTGCGGCTCGGTTACGCGGGCTCTTCACCGATCGGCTCAGGAGTGGTGCGGGCATCCGGCAAACTTGAAGCGATGTCGAACGCCCGTATTATCCTCAAGCGAACACAGCAGGCAGGTCGTGTATGGTTCGTGCTCACGGCGTTTCCGGAGCCGTAAGCTTGACGACGTTAATTCGAGATCCAGAGGAGGTGCAGGTGTACTTTTTGAATGGCGTAGCCGTGTATGCTTCTCCAGAGGCAAAGCTCTACCCCCATCTGGATAACCTGTTCGGGAGCTATTTCCACCAGGACTTTGACCTCTTCGGCAACACCCTGAAAGAGATTGTCGCAACCTATCGAGAGGATACTTCGCCGGAAGAGCAAGAGCAGACGCTCAAGGATATTGAGCGTTTTCTGAAGAAGAACGGTCCCGGAACGGAGCAGTTGAGCCAAGCGCTTGAACACACGTTCAAGCCAGGTGTGATCATTGAGGGTTGGGAGGGCATGAATGTTAAGCAGTGGCTTGAGGCAATTGCACAGCTTCTGAAGTAAACGCGTCCGCTGAAGTTCTGTCCTGCAACCCGGATGCCGCCTTGCTTTCTTGCAAGCTCCGAATCCTCCAGTCTGTAGATGTATTGTAGTGAGCAGGAAATAGGGTGACGATGGTGCTTCCTCAGATACAGATTGGTGACGGCATGCTGGGCGATGCATTGCTGTCGTCGGTCAGCGTAGTGCAGGAGTTGAACGCGCATTGGTGGTGCACGGTGGTTTGCCGTAATACCGAAGACCAGCGTGTGCCGGTGGAAAGCCTGCTTGGGCAGGCCATCGAGATCAAGACGACGGACGACCAAGGAGTGGAGCGTGTGCACTTCAGCGGGACGGTGCACGACGTGGAGCTGGCGTATGAGGTTTGGGGCAGCTATACCGCGACGCTGATGGCGGTGAGCAACAGCTATGGCATGGATGTCACGGCGCACAAGCAGTACTACGCCGACCAGTCGTTGAGCGGTGTAGCGACGAAGATTGCCTCCCGGCATGGCTTGGAGATTAAGGTTAATGCCGCCGATTCAAAGGCGTTGAATTATGTGCAGTATGCGGAGACTGATTTTTCGTTTCTGCACCGCGTGGCCGACGACCACGGAGCATGGATGCGGCCAAGTGAAAAGGGTCTGGAGGTCTTCGACAGCTTTCAGGCAGGGAGCACGCTGCAGTGGCGGGCGGAGCAAGGCCTGACCAGCTTTCGGCTGCGGGGGCAAAGGGTGAATCCGGCTTTTTCCGGGTCGCATTACGACCATCACGCAATGCAGTCGAACACGTTTGAGAAGGTATCGAAGCCCCCGCAAATGTATGGTGGAGCAGAACATTTAACAAGCGCTGTGCAGTCGGCGTCGCAGAAGCTGCCGGCCGGGTTTGAGCCACAGAGGGGCCGGGCTATGACGCTGGACAACTACAACGACCAGTTGGGTGCGGAAAGCGAACGTGCGCTTGGAAGCGCGGTTGTCGGGTCTGGAGCGTCACGGGACCAGACGCTGATGGCAGGCAACACCGTGACGATCGACGGCGTGATGGATGGTAAGGGAACATACGGCCTGACGCGGGTAGTACACCAGTGGACGCGGCAGGGGTACAGCAACGAATTTGCGTGTACGCCGTGGAAAAACTACCGCAACGCGGTAGCACCGGCGGCGCGGACGTGGGCGGGTATCGTACCGGCGCGCGTGGTGGATCATAACGATCCCAAGAAAATGGGTCGAATCAAGGTGCAGTTCTTCTGGCAGGAGGATGGATCGACGCACTGGGCGCGCGCTACGAGTCCGCACGCCGGACCGGACCGCGGGTTTATGTTCATGCCAGAGGTGGGCGACGAGGTGGCAGTAGCCTTCGAGGACGGCGACCCGGAGCGGCCTGTGATTTTAGGTGCATTATGGAACGGCGTGCACCAGCAGCCGCGTGCTGACTTCCGGGGCGATGACGTTGCAGACAACGCGGTGAAGCGCATTATCACGCGCAGCGGCAATCGCCTGCAGATGTCCGACAAGGCAGGGGAAGAGACTATTTCGATCGCAACGCCGAACGATAACATCATTAAATTGACAGAGCGTGCCGACAAGACGGGCCGCACCAACATCACCATCGAATCCAAATCCGGGGATATCGTCCTGCACGCGCCGAAGGGGCGTGTGCATATTGAAGCGGCGTATTACTCGAAAGATATCGGGTGAGTTGCGGTGCAAATAGGTCTCATTTTTGTCGGGTTCGCGTTGCTGCTCGTGCTGCAGTACGCGGCTCGACAATTTGCGCGGAAGCAGAAGGAGCTCTCCCAGCCACACCTGGGGACATTGCTCAAGATTGCGCAAACCAGCGAGCGTGAGGGAAGCCTCGTTAAAGTTGAGGTGAAGGTCGAGATCGCAGGGCGGAATCCTCGTCGGACTACGGTACGACAATGGATGAACCCGGGCCGACTGCCACATCCCGGCCAGGTAGTGCGGCTTGTCCACCAGGGCGGCGCACTCCTGCTGGTTGGCTTTGCGGACCAGGCTATAGATGAGGCACCGCGGGAAGCCGCGTCGGGCCAGCGTGAAGCTACGGGTGTGTTGACTGCAGCGGAGTTGACCGAAGATTTGCGCAGGCACGGAACACTTAGCATCGCCACCGTGCAGGACGCACATCTCGCAAGTGGCGGCCGTACACGGTTAACACTGGACATCGATGCCATTGGTTCGACCCCACGGAGGGTAGTGCTGGAGCAGCCCGTTCCGATCGAGACCTATGGCACGGGCGAACGCGCGTACCTGCTGGTGGATGCCGGGAATGCTGGGGCGATGCACCTGCTGATGCCGAGCCAGATTGGAGGCCAGCGGCTTCCGCGAGAGATGAACCGGCTCGATCCCTTCGTCCTGGGACCCCAATTGCTCCACAAAGGCGTGCGTGCCCGTGGCGTCGTCCTGTCCGCTGCGCAGGTGCCTCTTGGCCCGGAGTATGAGGTGCGCGGCCTAACCCGATTCCGGATCCGTTTCCGCATCGAACCGGAAATAGGCGTTGAACCCTATGAGGCGGAGCAGACGATCACCCTCACTCGTCCGGAAAAGATTCCGACAATGACGACGCCGGGTGC
>CBAAAH010000080.1:7089-9830 GCA_964658865.1 uncultured Granulicella sp. | reverse complement strand
CCTGCGCGAGGAGCCGACCGAAGAGGGTCCGCACCTGACGCGCTGGACGCTGCTGCAGGGTAAGCTGCTGGCCGAGGTGCTAGGTGTGCCGGTGTACGTGGGCATGCGCAACTGGAAGCCATTCATCGGCGAAGTCGTCGCACAGATGAAGGCGGACGGCGTGCGTTCTGCCACGACGCTTTGCCTGGCACCGCAGAACAGCCGCACCAGCGTCGGCTTGTACAAGCGCGCGGTGGAAACGGCTGCGGGCGACGATTTGCGCATCGACTTTCTCGCCGGGTGGGCGGAGCATCCGCTGCTGGCACGCGCCTTTGCCGAAACCATGCGCGTGGCGCTGGATAAGGCACGCGCAACCGGTGCACGCACCGCCGTTTTATTCACGGCGCACTCGGTGCCCTGCCGCACGGTGCAGGCATCGGTCAAACCGGTAGAGCACCACGGCATGGTGCTGGCGACCGAACCAGACACCTATAACCGCGAATGCAAAATGACTGCAGAGCGCATTGCGGCCGAACTGGGCCCACTCGGAACACAGTCCGGTTCGCAGACGGGCAACGACCCGCTGCGCGAAGAGGACTGGTTCTTCTGCTTTCAAAGCCAAGGTCTGAGCGGCGGTCCGTGGATTGGGCCTTCGGTCGAGGACACACTTGCGGCGCTGCAACAGCAGGGATACGAGCACGTCGTCATGCAGCCCGTCGGCTTCCTGTGCGATCACGTGGAGATTCTGTACGACATCGACATCGCCTTTCAGCAGACGGCGAAAGAAGTCGGCATCGTGGTCTCGCGCGCGGAAAGCCTGAACGCGTCACCAACGCTGATCGCAGCCATCGAGGACATCGTGCTGCGCGGCTATGCGCATGCAACGCCGAAGCCGGTTGCGACGGGCCAAGCGGAAGTCATCCGCCTGTTGACGCCTCTGGCTGAACCCGAAACTGTGGCGGTATAGCGATGGCTCGCCACGTTGCGATCGTCGGAGGCGGCATCGCCGGTCTCGCCGCGGCGTATGAGCTGACAAAACGGCAGCGCGAGGGAGCGGACGTCCGTTTCACACTTGTCGAAGCATCGAATCGTCTGGGCGGCATCGTGGAAACGGTGCGGCACGACGGCTTCGTGATGGAGACTGGCCCGGACGCATGGGTGACGGACAAGCCATGGGCGCGAGAGCTTGCGGAAGAGCTCGGCCTCGGCGACCAGATCATCGTATCGAACGATGCGGACCGCGTGACGTATGTGCTGCGCGGCGGCAAACTGCTGGCCATGCCGGATGGCATGCGCATGATGGTGCCGTCGAACCTGGCGGCGCTGGATGGCTGCACTCTGTTCTCGAATGCCGCACGGCAGGCTTATGCCGCAGAACCAAGGCGCGACGACGAGCTGAAGCGGCGGTCGCCGTCGCAGGACGAGTCCGTTGCGACCTTCGTGACCCGCCACTTCGGCGAAGAAGTGCTGCGCGTGGTGGGCGCGCCGTTGCTCAACGGCGTCTTTGGCGGCGATGTTCGCAAACTGAGCGTACAGGCCGTGATGCACGCGTTCGTCAAGATGGAACGCGAACACGGATCGCTGATTGCCGCGGTGCGGGCGCGCGACGCCGAGCGTGGCGACAAGCCCCGACCCGCGACGTTTACCTCCCTGCGCAACGGCATGGGCACGCTCACCGAGATGCTGACGCGCGCGCTGCCGCCGGATGCCGTGCTGCTGAATCGCACCGCGTTCGACCTGCGCCGAACGTCTGCCGGCTGGAGTCTGCGCACCGTTGCAACGCCGGAACTTGCCGGCAATCCGCGCCCAGGCCGCGGCGCGCAGCAGCATGTGTTCGATGCCGTGCTGCTCGCCGCTCCGGTCGCCGCTACCGCGCGACTGCTGCATCCGGTGAGCCGCCGCGCCGCGCAACTGGTGGATCTTCCCGCGAGTTCCGCCGTCACGGTGGCGTTTGCGTTTGCACCCGGCAGCGGCATCGCCTGGCCGCACGGCTTTGGGTTTCTGGCCCCCCCCGGAGAGGGCAGCCGCCTGCTCGCGGCAACCTTTGCGGACCAGAAGTTTCCCGACCGCGTCCCCACCGGTGGACGCCTGGTGCGCGCCTACTTTGGCGGACCCACGGCGGATAAGCTGGCCCCGCAGACCGATGAGGCGATCGCAACACTCGCCTTCGCCGAACTGCGGAAGGTTCTGGGACCGCTACCCGCCGCAACCGTGACCGTGGTGCGCCGCTGGCCACGTGCCCTGCCGCAGTACGAGGTAGGACACCTGACACGCATGGCGGAGTTGGACGCACGCATGCAGACGCTCGGCAACCTGCGATTGCTGGGCAACGGCTATCGCGGCGTGGGCGTGCCCGACCTGATCCGGGATGCAAGAACGGCTGCGCGCGAATTGGCCAACGCCTGAGACCCGCCGGCCTCTACCGGCTTGCGGCCCATGCCCTGTCGTCAGGTTCCGGACCGGCGTCGATGCGGCCCGCGACGTTCATCGTCTTCAGGTCGATGAAGACGACCGTGTTCTTCGAGGTGCAGGCAACATAGGCGCGCGTGCCATCCGGTTGCATCAGGATGCCTGCAGCTCCGTGGCCGATAGGAATGCGCTCCACGACGGCACGCGTATGCGTATCGAGCGTCGTCACCGGCACGCGGCTAGCTCCTTCGCGCACTGCGGACGCGTTCACAATGCGACACTGGTCGTACTGTACTTGGCCCCTGCGGACCGACGGCCCGTGGTGCGCCGCCGACATCGGCACCCACGGGTTG
>CBAAAH010000080.1:0-7079 GCA_964658865.1 uncultured Granulicella sp. | reverse complement strand
CCGCAGGGACGCAGGCACAGCCGTTTGAGCAGCGACGTACCGTGCTGTCGGCAAGTACACAGACCTTGCCCGTGCGCCTGCACAGGGCCGGTCTTGCGGCCTGTCGAGAGCCGTTCGCTGCCCACTCCGATCTCGCCACGCTGGTGCACATCGAGCGAATTCTGATGCTGCGGAAAGGTCTTGAACGTGGGTGGGAACACACACGATGAAGCGCTCGTTCCCTGCCGCCTCTCTCTGCCGCACGCTGGGACCGGCAGCAGAGAGAGGTGAAACCAGTGGGACTGGCGCTGTCGCTCCGAACGCGGTCATAGGCCTGGGAGACTGATGGGGAGCCGCGTTGCTGAAGATCTGGAGTGTTCGACATGCTGCCGCCCTTACTTCGCCCTATCTTCGCCCAAGCTGCGTCGGTTTGCAAGCAGAATCTGCTTTTGCAGGCAAAGGGATGTCCTCTCGTTGCACAGACTTCGGAGCAGGTGCGACGTAAGCCATGCTTCTGCCGTACGTTGGCTACAAAGTGAATTTAGAAGCTGCTGCGATCTCGCCGCAGGATCGAGCCAAAGGAGATACTGGAGCGATGACTCCCGAATGTTCGCCGTCCCAGGCACCGGCCTCGACCACTGGCAACAGCACCGGCCCTGGCACACTGCTACCCTGCGCCACCGCTCTGCAGACTGTACTGGATTGCGCCATCGCCGCGCACACCGCAGCGAGCGATGCACCGGCTACCGAGATTGCCTTGTCTGAGGCGCACGGCCGTGTGCTTGCGCAAGCCCTGCGGGCCGATCGCGATCAACCGCCGTTCGACCGGTCGACCCGCGACGGGTATGCCGTGCGTTCAGGCGAATCGGGGAGCGGTGCCGTGCTGCAAATGGCCGGTGCGATTCGCGCGGGCGAGCAGTGGGAAGGTCCGCCGCTCGCGCCGGGCCACGCGATCGAGATCATGACCGGCGCGCCGGTTCCCGAGGGTGCGGACGCCATCCTGATGCTGGAGCATGCGACGCTTACCGGAGATTCCCTGCGGTCCGAAGCGAACATGCCGTTGAAGCGTGGCGAAAACATTGTTTCGCGCGCGGCAGAGGCGAAGGCCGGCGACACCGTGCTTTCCGCTGGAACGCGCATGGCAGCGGCGGAGCTTGCGCTGGCGGCATCCATCGGGGCGGCGACCTTGCCGGTGTGGGCGCGGCCGGCGGTGGCGATTCTGGCAACGGGAGACGAACTGGTGCATGTTGCCGCGGTGCCGGGACCGATGCAGATTCGCAACTCCAACTCGTACGGGCTGGCGGCGCTGGTGCACGCGAACGGCGGTGAACCACGCGTGCTGCCGCTCGTGGCCGACACACGTGAGGCGCTGCACGCGGCCATCACCGGCGCGCGCGACGCGGCGATGCTGTTGCTGAGCGGCGGCGTTTCCGCGGGGAAATATGACCTGGTAGAAGAAGTGCTGTTGAGCCTGGGCGCGGAGTTTTTCTTTACCGGCGTCAGGATTCAGCCGGGCAAGCCGACAGTGTTCGGCAGATTGCGCGAGCAGTGGATCTTCGGCCTGCCGGGAAACCCCGTCTCGACGCAGGTGACGGCGACGCTGTTCGCCATGCCGATGCTTCGTGCCCTGGGCGGCGAAACGCCCACGGGCCCGGTTTTTGCCGGTGCGATGCTGGCCGAGGACGTTGCGGTGCGGCCGGGGCTGACACGTTTTTTGCCGGCGCGCATGGAAAGCTCTCTCGCCGGCGCGACGGTGCGGCCGACGGGATGGCAGGGTTCCGGCGATCTGCATTCGAACGCACGTGCAAATTGCTACCTGGTGGTGCCACCGACGGTGGAGGGACTAACCGCGGGGGATGCGGTAACGGTTTTATTGCGGTAAGTTCGCGCTGGACGAATCCCCTGGGTGTTCCACCCGATGCCTTGCGTGACACGCGCTTCCGTGCAAGTGCTTGCGGTGCAATGAGAAAATGGAAGAGGAATGCCGGACCGCTGCGCGGAGTCGAGCGTGCATCGAACAGGCTGGGGAGAACGGAAAGAACATGGCTGAGAACACGCGTGCGGAACGGGTCGTCGGCATCGACCTGGGAACGACGAATTCACTGGTGGCCTACCTGCAGAACGGCAAGCCCGTGGTGATTCCGGGGGAAGACGGCGCGGCACTGGTGCCGTCGGTGGTAGCGATCGAGGACGGCAATGTTGTGGTGGGCAACGCCGCGCGTGGAACGCTGCTGAGCGCGCCGGGCAACGCCGTGTACTCCGCCAAGCGGCTGATGGGCCGAGGCATGGCCGACGTGCGCGGCGAGTTGGAGTTCTTCCCGTTTCAGTTGGAGGAAACCGGTGACGACGCCGTGCTGAAACTGCGCGTGGGCGATCGCACGCTTACGCCGCCGCAGGTTTCGGCGATGGTGCTGCAGCAGTTGAAGCGCAACGCCGAGCGCTACTTCGGTGGTGCTACCGTGACCAAGGCCGTGGTGACGGTGCCGGCGTACTTTAACGACGCGCAACGCCAGGCGACCAAGGATGCCGGCCGCATCGCCGGGCTTGAGGTGTTGCGGCTGGTAAACGAACCGACTGCCGCCGCGCTGGCCTACGGGCTGGACCGCGCAAAAGCCGGAACCGTTGCCGTATACGACTTTGGCGGCGGCACCTTCGATGTCTCGATTCTGAAGCTGCACGACGGCATCTTCGAGGTCATCTCGACCAACGGCGACACGCATTTGGGCGGCGATGACATCGACAACCTGCTGCTGACCATTGCGCTGGATGAGATTCGCAATGAGTTCTATCCCGATGGGTCTGCGCTGCCACCGGCGCTGGTGCAGACCGTGCGCAAGGCCGTCATCGAGGTGAAAATTACGCTATCGAGCGAGGAGACCGCCCGCTTCAACCTCGACCTGGGCGCGTTCGGCCGCAAACCGAACGGCGAGTCGTGCCGCTACACACGCGAGATCTCCCGTGAACAGTTTGAAGGGCTGATCGCACCCGTCATTGAACGCACGGCAGCACCGGCGCGGCAGGCACTGCGCGATGCCGGGCTGGAGCCTTCCGCCATTGATGAAGTCGTTCTGGTCGGCGGCTCGACGCGCATTCCCGCGGTACGCAATCTTGTGGACGAGGTGTTCGGCCTGTCTGCCCGCGGCAAGGCAGCACACACAGAGTTGAACCCCGACGAGGTGGTGGCGCTGGGCGCGGCGGTGCAGGCGGACATCCTTGCCGGTGGGTCTGCCGCAACCAACGATCTGCTGCTGCTGGATGTGACGCCGTTGTCGCTCGGCATCGAAGCGCTGGGCGGCGTGGTGGCGAAGATTATCCCGCGCAACTCCACCATTCCCGCAAGCGCGACAGAGCACTTTACCACCGGCGTGGATGGCCAAACGAACGTCGCGATCCACGTGGTGCAGGGCGAGCGCGAGCTTGCGAAGGACTGCCGTTCGCTGGCGCGGTTCGACCTAAAAAATATCCCGCCCATGACGGCGGGCATGCCACGCATCGAGGTGAAATTTCTGATCGATGCGAACGGCATTTTGCAGGTGAGCGCGCGCGAGCAGCGCAGCGGCCAGGCGGCCGAAATCGAAGTGAAGCCGAGCTACGGCTTAACCGATGAGCAGGTCGAAACCATGATCCTGGACAGCTTCGACCATGCCGAAGACGACCTGAGCGAGCGGCAGTTGATCGAGGCGAAGAACGAGGCCAACACGATTTTGGAAGCGGTAGAAAAGGGCCGGAAGCATGCCGCCTGGCAGCAGTTGACACCGGACGAAATTGAAAAGATTCATGCATCGGTGATGGAACTGGAAGCGAGCGTGAAGGGTGGCGAGTACAAGCTGATTCGCCGCGGCATCGACTCGCTGGACAAGAAGACGCACCGGTTCGCGGAACTGATGATGGACAGCGCCGTAACGGGCGCGCTGACCGGCCAGACCATGCAGGACGCCAACACCAAACTAGGCGAAAACCTTACGGCCCCGCATGCGTTTGCACCGGCGCAGATTGACGAGGGCAAGTAATTTTCGTCTGCGAAAGGAGATTGCCTCATGAAACTTATTGCATTGGAAGAACATTTCCTGACTGCTGACATCCGTGCCGCCTGGGCAGCCTCCGCGATCGGCCAGGAAGGCACCGCCAGCTTCGACCGCGGCGAGATTGAAGATCGACTCGATGATCTCGGCAAGGGCCGCATCGCCCTTATGGATGAAAGCGGCGTCGACGTGCAGGTTCTCTCGGTTACGACGCCCGCGCTTCACAACCTTGAACCGGGCCGGAGCGTCAGCCTCGCACAACGCACCAACGACCTTCTCGCCGCCACCATCGCCAGCCATCCGGAACGATTCCAGGGTTTCGCCACGCTTCCCACTGCCGCACCCGCACAGGCTGCAGTTGAGCTTGAGCGCTGCGTCACGCAGTTTGGCTTCAAGGGCACCATGCTCTGCGGTCGTACCCGCGACAAAAACCTGGATCATCCAGAGTTCCTGCCCATGTTCCGTACTGCTGCCACGCTCGGCGTCCCCGTGTACATTCATCCGCAGGTCCCTCAGCATGCTGTTCGTGAAGCCCTTTACTCTGGCTTCGGCGAAAGCGTCGACACCGCCTTCGCCGCCTTCGGCCTCGGCTGGCACTACGAGGCCGGCATCCAGTTTGTTCGATTGATCCTTGCAGGCATCTTCGACACCTATCCCGCTCTGCAGATCATCCTCGGTCACTGGGGCGAAGTTGTTCTCTTTTACCTCGAGCGCCTCAGCTCGCTCGCACGGGTTACGACACTGCAAAGGCCCATCGCCGACTACTTCCGACAAAACCTCTACGTCACCCCGAGCGGTATGTGGAGCCAGACTTATCTGCAGCGCGCGCTTGAAGTTGTCGGTTCCGAGCGTATCCTCTTTTCCGTGGATTATCCCTACCAGTACCGTCCTGGCGGAGGTGCGCGGACCTTTCTGAACGAAGCTGCTCTCTCGACGCAGCAGAAAGAACTGTTCGCTCATGGGAACTGGGAACGCCTCACCCGGTCGGCACCACGATAGCGAGGGAAGCGAGACACATCCGAGCAAGGGACTTGCCACGTGCCCACGCAACGTGTTTCTTTAGTACGCGTATCAAGGGCTGTCTAAAGTACGTCGCGAATCTTCTGGAGCATCACACATGTCCCGCTATACCCTGCTGTCCCTCGCCCTCTCCGCCTGCACGTTTACCGCCAGCACAGCAGCCATCGCACAGGCACCCCATGCGCCAACCGACGCGGAGAAACAGCACGCGGAATCGTTGCTGGAGCGGATGACGCCGGAGCAGAAGATCGACTACATCGGCGGCACCGGCTTTGCGGTGCGCGCGGTTCCATCGCTGGGCATTCCGGCGCTGGAAATGTCCGACGGACCCTACGGTGTGCGATCGAACAGCGGTTTTCCTTCCACCACCTATGCCGCGGGTATCGGCTTGGCGGCGACGTGGGATCGCGATCTGGCCATGAGCATCGGTGCGGGCATCGGCCGCGATGCACGGGCACGCGGTGTCCACTTCATGCTCGGGCCGGGCGTCAATATCTATCGATCGCCGCGCAACGGCCGTAACTTCGAGTACTTCGGCGAAGATCCTTTTCTTTCCGGCGAAATGGCGGTCGGCTACATTACCGGCATGCAGCGGCAGGGTGTCAGCGCAACGGTGAAGCACTATGCCGCCAATAACTCCGAATATCTCCGTCACGACTCGGACTCCATCGTGGACGAACGCACACTGCGCGAGATCTATTTGCCCGCGTTTGAAATGGCTGTGAAAAAAGCCCACGTCGGCGCGGTGATGAACAGCTACAACCTCATCAACGGCGCGCACGCCACGCAGAACACGCACCTGAACCTCGACATCCTGCGCAAGGACTGGGGCTTCACCGGCGTGCTGATGTCGGACTGGGTGGCGACGTACGACGGCGTGGGCGCGGCGAACGGCGGGCTCGATCTTGAAATGCCCAACGGCGCGTTTATGAACAGGCAGAACCTGCTGCCCGCGCTGGCCAATGGCACGGTCAAGCAGAGCACGATCGACAACAAGGTGCGGCACATTCTGCTAACGGCGGCGAGCTTCGGCTGGCTGGCACCGGGATATGCGCAGCGCGATGCGTCCATCTCGACCTACAACACGCAGAGCAACGCCACGGCCCTGCGCGGCGCGCGTGAATCCATCGTGATGCTCAAAAACACAGGGAACCTTTTGCCGCTGGACCGCTCGCAGGTCAAGACGATCCTGGTCGTCGGCCCGGATGCGTATCCCGGCGTGGCCGTCGGTGGCGGCAGCGCGGGCGTGGTGCCGTTCAACATGGTCGGCCCGCTGGTCGGCCTGCAACGTATCGCCGGCGACAACGTGAACGTGCTGTACGACGCCGGCCTGCCGACACTTTCGGACCTGGCGCGCCGCACCAGCTTCATGACCGAGGCTACCGGCGGCAAGCCCGGCGTGCTGGTGGAGAAGTTCGCAAATGGCGACCTGTCCGGCGCGGGCACGCAGACCACGGCACACTTCATCGACATCACCGGCATCGGCTGGGACGCGATCTCCGACAACCTGGACGAGCTGATGGGCGCGATCATGAGCGGCGAGCAGAAAACCGTCTCGCAGCGCATTACCGGCTACCTGAACGCGGAGACCGCCGGCGACTATCTACTGGCGCTGACAACCGGCGGTGAAAGCAACGGCCTGCGGGTTTACCTCGACGGCAAACCCGTGGTGGACGACTGGAAATACGTTCGTGCCTTTGAGCCACACCTGACCCTGCCGCTGGCTGCGGGCATGCACAAGGTGGTGGTGGAGACGTGGCAAAAGGGACCCATCGGCGGCAAGGTGCGGCTGGCGTTGGTGCCGGAGGATTCCGTCGTGACGGCGCAGGCAAAGGCGTTGGCGGCAAAAGCAGATGTGGTGATTGTGGCCGCGGGTTACCAGACCAACAAGGACAACGAGAGCGAGGGCGAAGGCGGCGACCGGACTTTCGATCTGCCGTTCGGGCAGGATGCGTTGATCCGGACGATGGCCTCGGCGAACCCAAAAACGGTCGTGTCGCTCACCTCCGGCGGCAACGTGGATTCGACCACGTGGATCGAGAAGGTACCGGCCCTGCT
>CBAAAH010000079.1:0-9947 GCA_964658865.1 uncultured Granulicella sp. | reverse complement strand
CGCCGGGCAAGCGGGCGTGGTACGGCATGTTTCCGCAGTTGGGCGCGCCGCTTGGGTTCTTTCTTTCGTCGTCGGTGTTCCTCGTGCTGTCGAAGCTGCTGACGAACGCGCAGTTCTTCGCGTGGGGTTGGAGACTGCCGTTTTTGATCAGCGCGGTGCTTGTGCTGCTGGGGCTGTACGTGCGGCAGACCATCACGGAAACGCCGGTCTTCGCGGCATCGATCAAGGAACACCGCCAGGTCGAACTGCCCATGGGCACGGTGTTTACGCGGTATGCGAGACCTCTGGTCGCCGGTATTCTTGTAAGTCTTGCGACGTTCGTCCTGTTTTATTTAATGATCGTCTTCAGCCTGAGCTGGGCGACGACGGCGCTGAAATTTGAGCGTGGAACCTTCCTGCAAATGCAACTTGTCGGCGTGGTGTTTTTTGCGATCGGTATCCCCATCGCCGCCAAGCTGGCAGAGCACGGACGGCGTCGCGTGATGACCGCGGTGACGATCGGCATCGGGATCTTCGGCTTTTTTATGGCGCGCATGTTCGAGTCGGGACTGCATGGCGCGCTGTTGATGCTGGTCGTCGGCCTATCGCTGATGGGCCTTACATATGGGCCCCTGGGCACGGTGATCAGCGAACTGTTTCCCACGCCGGTGCGCTACACGGGCAGCTCGCTGGCGTTTAGCTTTGCGGGTATTCTTGGCGCTTCGCTGGCACCCTATATCGGCAGTTGGCTGGCGCAGAACTACGGTCTGCAATACGTCGGCTACTACCTGGCGCTCAGCGCTCTGCTTACCCTGGTGGGGCTTGCCATGATCCCGGAGACACGCGGCGGAGAGCTGAGCTGAGATTTAGCGCGCCCCGCGTCTCCCATCGGGAAAGCGTGGAACGCCCGTGATGCGGAAGCTGATGCCGGCGCTGATGCCGTAGGGCTGCAGATGGCCGAATGGAAAGCTCTTCCAGCGCTGCACTTCGGCATCGATCAGGCGCAACGACAGGCGATCGCCGACCTCGTACTCCACCCCACCGCCGGCAGCGCAGGTGAAGAAATCGCCGTGCGCATACTTGTAGGGAAGCGTGATGCGGCCGGCGCCGCAAAGTGCCTTGGCAAACGGTGTGATGCGTGCCGGGCGCCGTGTCAGATTGACCTTGATGCCGCCCAGATAGGTACTCTGCGTGACCTGTTGGGAGGTATTCAGCTTGAGCTGGCGCACCTCGCCTTCAAGTGCATAGCGCCACGTGGCATTCAGGTCGATGTAGGTAAAGCCGCCGGCAATATGACGATGGCCGTAATCCTGCTGAAAATAGGAGAGGCCGCCACCCACGACCACATTGCTGCCGGGGCCGGTTGCCGCGGGCAGTGCCTGTGCATGCGTCGCAACAGGCACTGCCAGCAGAAGAGAAGCTGCGAGGTAATTCAGGAGTCGCTTCATTTTGCCACCGTCATCGTGATGGTTTGTGCCTGCGTTGCGCCGGAACCTTGGCCGAGTGCGGTCACCTGGAAGGTGTAGGTACCAGCCGGTGTGCTGTTGGTCTGCAGACCGGCGCAGCCCGTGGTGCCGAGCGTTGCTCCACATAGCAGCAGCACCGCCGCGAGTGCCGGCATCCATCGCCGTTTGCGGAAGCACCACAGCAGCGCAGCCGCGGGCAGCAGGCACAGTGTTGCGCCGTTGCCATGGCTGAACGGGGTCGTGTTGTGCGCGCTGGTACCTGTGCCCTCGCCCAACGGGTCACCCGTGTCGATGACCAGTTGCAGCGTTCCGGAACCGTTCGCGGCCAGTTGCATGCCGGTCGAGCTGAAGGTGCAGGTCGTGGCGTAGGGCAGGCCGACGCAGCCGAACTTCAGCATGTCGTTAAAGCCCTTGACCGACGCAACGGTGATGTTGATGGTGGTACGCTGCCCGCTCTGCATCTGGATGGTTGGGTTGCTGATGGCGAGAACGAACTGCGCCGCCGGGCCGCTGGTAACGGTCGCTTTACCGGAGGTGGAGCCGCTGTACGCGCCGTCACCACTGTAGGTTGCGGTCAGCGTTTCGGTCTGACTCGACTGCAGGCGGATGGAGAGCGTGGCGACACCGGACGCGTCGATCGTCGCCTGACCGACGGTGGTCGTACCCGTGGTGTAGGTGACGATGCCGGTAGGCATGGTGCCCGTGGCGAGTGTCGGAGACTGCACGATGGCGATGAGCGTGACCTGCTGCGCGTCGTCGGCATTGGTGGCGGCGGAGGTAAGCGTCGTAACAGTGCTGCGCAGTTGCACGACCTGCTGCAGTATGGGTGCTACGGCAGGGTAGTCGCCGTCGTCGCCAGCGTAGGTCGCGGTGATGCTGTGGGTGCCGATGCTCATGGACGGCACATCCAGCCTTGCGAGGCCCGTGCTGTCGAGCGCGACGGTACCGAGCGTGGTTGCACCCTCGCTGAAGACGATGCTGCCGGTCGCGGCCGTGCTGCCGGCATTGGTCAGCGTTGCAGTCAACGAGATAGTGGCGAGGCTGAGTGCCGGGTTGGCGGCGGTGCTGAGTGCGAGTACCGTTTTTTGCCGCACCAGGACCGACACGGCGGCCGAGGCCGAGGCCGAGGCCTTGCCGTCGCCCAGGTAGTTGGCGACGATGGTGTGGCGGCCGGGTGCCAGCGTTGTCAGTGACAGGGTGCCGACGCCGCTCGTTGAGAGAGTCGAGCCGCCGATGGCAACGCCGTTCTCTGTGAAGCTGACTGTGCCGGTCGCCGTGCCGCCGTTGCTGAGCACGGTTGCAGTGAACACCTGCGCTGTGCCGAAGGTGACGGGATCGGCGCTGACGGTGAGCGTGGTCGTGGTGTCGGCGTTGCGCACCACCTGGGTGACGGCGGCATTTGCGCCGGCAAAGCTGGTGTCGCCGGCATAGGTGGCGACGATGGCGTGCGTTCCGACGGCCAGCGTGGAGGTCTGCGTGCGTGCCTGGCCGGAAGCGTCCAGCGGCGCGGCGACCGTTGCCATGCCGTTGCCGGTGAAGGTTACGTTGCCGGTCGGGATGACGCCGTTCACTGCTGGAATCGTCGCCGTAAAGATGATGGTCTGACCGCTGTTTGACGGGTTCAAGCTGGAGCTGACGTTGACCACGGGCTGCTGCACCATGTTCTGCGTCAGCGCAGATGACGTGGACCCGGCGTGGTTGGTATCGCCGCTGTAGGTTGCCGTGACAGTGTGTGCGCCGAAGGCAAGGCCTGTCGTAGAGAAGCTGGCGGCACCGTTGGCCAGCGGCACGGTTGCGAGGGCGGTTGCACCGTCGAAGAAGGTCATGCTGCCGGTAAGGTTCGGGGTTGCCGACGTGGCGGTTGCGGTGAGCGTAACTTTCGTGCTCACGACCGCGGGGCTGCCGCTCGTGGTCAGCGTGGTCGCCGTGGGTGCCTGCTGTACCGTCAGCACAAACGGGGCGGATTGAGCATTTGCGTTATAGGCATTGCCGCTATAGACCACAATGAGCGTATGCTGGCCGCCACTGAGTGTCGAGCTGCTGAAGTGGAACGTTCCGGTGCCGGAGACGGGTTGCGAGGCGATGACCGTCGCACCTTCCTGCAGAGTCAGTGTGCCTGTGGGCGCAATGCCGGGGCTGGTCAACACGCTGGTAAACGCTGCGGCGGCGGTCAGGTTCACTGGTGCGGACGGACCGGTGAGGGTAACCGCGGCAGCCGCCAGATTGACTGTCTGCGTAACGGGTGCGGAGGTGGTGGCAAGGTAGTTGGCATCGCCGTTGTAGACGCCGGTGAGTGCATGCATGCCGACGCTGAGCGTGGTGGTGGAGAATGTCGCGACGCCCTGCGCATTGAGCGTTGCCATGCCTACGACGGTGGTGCCATCCATCAGGGAAACGGAACCGGTAGGCATGCCGGTGGCGCTTGTGACGACGACGCTGAAAGCCGCGGTTTTGCCGGCGAGTGTTGGATTCGTTATGCTGGTCAGGCTGGCGGAGGCCGCGGTCTTCACCACGGATTCCGTAACGCCGCCGCTGCTGCTGGCGTAGTTCGTGTTGCCCTGGTAGGTCGCGGTAAGCGTGTGCACGCCGACCGCCAGCGCGCGCAGGTCGAGCGACGCCGTCAGCGCGACGTTCAGTGGAACCGTCGCAATCACTGTCGCGCCGTCGGTAAAGACGATCTGTCCGGCAATGGCTCCGGATGCCGTTGCACCGTTTGCCATGGCGACCTGTGCCGTCAGGTGCAGCGTCGCGCCGGCGTTGAGCGGATTGCTGTCAACGCTGAGCGTGGTGGTGGTGCCAATCTGCAGCACGGTTTGCGTCATTGGGGCAGAGATGCTGGTGCTGTCGTTTATGTCGCCGCTGTAGGTTGCGGTCAGCGCGTGCGCGCCGGGCAACAGGCTTGCGAAGGTAAAAGTTGACGTGCCGTTGGACAGCAACGTAGACGTGCCGTAGGTGGTTGCGCCTTCGGTAAATGTCACGGTCCCGGTAGGCGTGGGGCCATTCGTGGTCGCAACGGCAACGGTTGCGGTAAGTGTGATGGCCGTGCCCACTGGAACGATGGCATTGCTGGTGGCAAGCATGGTGGTTGTGCCGGCCTGCAGCACAGTCTGCGGAAACACACCCGAGGTGGTGGGCGCATTCTGCGTATCGCCCGCATATTGCACCGCAATGGCATGGCTGCCCACGGCGAGCGTGCTGACGCTGAGAATAGCGCTCCCGGAGCTCATCGTGACGGAACCGAGGCTCGTGGCACCGTCCAGGAACGTCACGATTCCCGACGGCGTTCCAGTGGTCGCGGAGGCCATGGCTGTGAAGGTCACGGGGTTGCCGACGACCGACGGATTGGCGGACGAGCTAATCGTGAACGTGGCCTGTTGCTTCACCACTTGCGTCAACGTGGCAGAGGTTGCGGCGGCGTTCTGGGGGTCACCGGCGTACTGTGCGACGATGCTGTGCGAGCCAAGCGCGAGCGTCGAGACCGCACACGTCGCTGAACCGTTGCTGCCCAGCGGGACCGTGCACAAGGTAGCACCGTCGCCGGTAAAGGTCACGTTGCCGGTGCGACCGCTGTCGTCGCTGATGACGATTGCGGTAAAAGTGACCTGCGAGCCGACCACACTGGGATTCCCGCTGGAGCTTAAGGTGACGGACGTTGGATTTACGTTCAGCACCTGACCATCGACCGTAATATTCAGTGGCATAACCGGTGCCACACTGGCGTTCGACGGCACCTTAACGTACCCGACGACATCGTTCCCGGTGACCGTCGGTGCAAAGTCGATGCCGAATGCGCAGGTGTCAGACGGCGCCAGCACCGTCGTGGGGCTGCATGTCGTCGACGAGGGATCGAACTGCGCGTAAAACAGCACGGGTGTATAAAGCTGCAGCGGTTGATCTCCGTAGTTGGCAAGGTCCTGCATCAGTGGACTTGAAACTTTTCCCACGCGAATAGGGGCATACGTGAGCTTATCCTTCGATCCGCTGATGAGGCGCACCCGATTGTGCAACTCGTCCGAGAGGTAAAGATCTCCACTTTGCGAGAACACGACGGAATAGGGTTCGTAGAGGCTGGCGTGGTCCGCCTCGCTGCCGTCCCCGCTAAAGCTTGAGCTGTCGTTGCCCGCAAGGGTAGAAATTACCCCGGTGGATGCATTGACAAAACGTATCCGGTTATTTGAGGAATCGGCGATGTACAGATTGCCGACAGGGTCCATGGCCACACTGGTGGGGCCGTTGAGCTTGGCCATGGTCGCCAGCAAGGTGTCGCCGTAGATGCCCTGGTCTCCAGTGCCGACGATTGTCTGAATATTACCTAAAAGATCGATACTGCGAATGCGGTTGTTGTAGGTGTCCGCAATGAGAATGGAGCCGTCGACCTTGACGAAGACGCCCTGCGGGCCATTGAGCTGGGCGACCGTTGCAAGTTGGCTATCGCCGTTGTACCCGGCGATGCCCGTGCCCGCGACGGTGCTGGTTACGCCCGTGACTATATTCAGGCGGCGAAGTGCATGGTTCCCGGAATCGGCGATGTACAGGTTGCCGGCTGCATCGAAGGCGAGGCCCTGCGGCAGGTTCAGTTCGGCCGGCGTGCCGCCACCACCATCGCGAAATCCTGCGGTTTGCGGTACTCCCGCCACCGTGGTGATAATTTTCGAAATGGCATCGACTCGCCGCACCACATGATTGTTGGTATCGGAAAAATACAGATTTCCTGCGCCATCCATGGCCAGGCCGGAGGGTGCGGAAATGTTAGCGGAAGTGGCGACTCCTCCATCGCCGGCATATCCGTAAATTCCATTACCGACAACGGTCGTAATCATGCCGGTCTGCGCGTCCACGCGGCGAATGCGGTAGTTGAGGTAGTCACTCAGGATCAGGTTCCCGCCTGCATCGATCACGAGTCCCTGTGGCAGATGGATCGGAGACGAAGTCGCGAGAACATTATCGACCGGGACGGCCGACGAGCCGCTGCCGGCGAAGGTGTCGATGCTGCCTGGAACGAGCACCGGTAGCGCACCCGATGCGATTCCCCCAATGAGCGCGCTGCCCAGCAGCGTACCGTCCGACGCCTCTATCAGCACCGCGCCGTTACGCTGGCCCGGGTATAGCGGTGCAAATTGCACGTTGACGGTGCATTGCTGCCCAACGGTATACGACGTTCCCGCGGTGCAGGTGCCGCCCGCGATCGTAGAAAAATCCAGCCCCGTAATACCGGTCGTTACGGCGGTGGGAGATGCTGCCGCACCCGCCGTTGCAATGCTCACCGTCACTATCTTCGTCGCCGTATTGCCGACCGCCGTATGACCGGGAAAGGTCTGTACTCCCTGTGCTCCAGCAACGAGAGAAACGCCGGCCAGCGTAAGCAATACTGAAGCGCAACGCAACAAGAAACTGCAAGACGGAGCGTGGGCAGAAGCCTGCAGAAAGGAAGCGAGCCGTTGAGGAAAGGACCTGTACATGGAACGCTTATCGGCCCAAATTGCTACAGCATGATGCACTTTAGGGCATCAAGTTTTACGATTTGCCGCCGTTCCTTCGGCGAGACATCCCAAAGTGCGATAGCGTAAACACGAAACCCCGCAGCGCGAAAACGGCTGCGGGGTTAGTTCTTGAGTTCAACCGAAATCTTAACCGAGCTGCTTGATCTTCTCGCGCAGGCTTTTCGCTGCTGCTGCCGGATCCTTTGCGCCATAAATCGCCGCGCCTGCCACTGCCACCGCTGCGCCGGCATCCTCTACCTGGCCGATGCGCTCCAGATTGATGCCACCCGCGACGGAGAAGGCGATGCCCGCCTCACGACCGGCCGCCAGCAGCTTGTCGATGGAGTAGCCGGCCTGCGCCTGCTCGTCCAGGCCTGCGTGCAACTCAACCTGCTGCACACCCAGGGCCTTCAGCTCTTTACAGCGGGTGACCTTGTCCTGCACGCCGATAGCGTCGGCAACGATCATCTTGCCGGCTTTGTTCGCTGCTTCCACCGCACCCTTAATGGTGTGGTCGTTCGCGACGGCAAGAATGCTGACCTGGTCGGCACCGGCCTTGAAGGCAATCTCCGCTTCCAGTGCGCCTGCATCCATGGTTTTCATGTCGGCGAAAACGATCTTGTCCGGGTAGGCCTGCTTCACGGCGGTCACGACGGACAGGCCTTCCTGCTTGATGAGCGGCGTTCCCAGCTCAATGATGTCGACGTAAGGTGCGACCTTTTCCAGCAGGGCGAGGGCGTCCTTGGTGGACAAAAGGTCGAGTGCGACTTGAAGCTTCATATCGAGTGATTCTCCTGTTGCTTTGATGTGTTGGGACGAAAGCGGATGTCGGTCTACTCCAGATTAGCGTGGCGCGTCACGAGTTGTTCGCCCGTCTGGCCGCCAGCTTTCCAAAGCAGATGGAACAGCAAATCGCAGGTCAGCAGCACCGATTGCTCGAACAGAGAGCCGGCGTATTGCAGTGACGCGCGGTCTGCGGTGTCTGCCTTGCTGGCTGCCGGAATGCGGAGGGTTGCCGTTGCGAGTTTAGAGAGGGTTGAGTCGAGTGTCGAGGTGAGAAGGAGGGTCGTGGCTCCCGATTTCTTCGCAACTTCGGCCGCGTGGACGGCGGAGGTTGTGGTTCCAGAGGCGGACGCCACGATCAGGAGGTCCCCAGCAGCAATGGCTGGTGTGGTGGTTTCGCCCGCGACATAAACCGTGAATCCAAGGTGCATGAAGCGCATCGCTGCCATTTGCAGGGCGAGCCTGCTGCGACCGGCGCCCGCGGTAAAAATTCGTTTCGCCTGCTGAATCTGCTGGAGGGCGACTTCGATCTGGGCCGGGTTTAGAGTCTTCAGTGTCGTTTCGACTTCTTGAAGTATCACAGTACGGGCGTAATCTAGTTGCGACATACGTTTTGGATGTTTTTCTCCCTGCCTGCAGTTGGACCATGCAGCGGCAGAGTGGTTAGCGCACAAGCTTCGGCCTCCAGATTCGATACGGCGGCGTTGCCTGGACGTCCGGGGTGTAGTTCGCGGCGATGTAGTCGCGAATCTTCTGGTCCGTCACTGACCAGATTGCCGGGGCCATACGCGTAGTCGAAGTTCCGGTACATGTGCTTGCCTTCCAGCAGCAGTTGCATGCGACTGCTGCTGGAGGGCGCTTCGGCTTCGTCCATGTGGACCGCCGTGTTGAACAGGTGCGCCCCTCCGATCACCGCGACACCTGCCATCGCGAGAACAAGCGACACGACACCGACACGTCGATCGTTCGCCCGCGTGTCGGTGTCGTCCCGCTATCGTTCGTGAGCCATGCATACAGGCACGAACACGCACAGCAACCTTGTTATTGAAGTGCGTCACATCTGACACGCTGATCGACGGAGCCGTGAGGAACAGGTAGGCACCAACGTCGTCAGAACGACAATGGACGCAAGCAGCGCGACCTTCTGCACAAGCTGATGGACGATTGCCCGCGATAAATCCTGTCCCAAATCACGACCTCCCTGCGCAGCGCTCAGTTCTTCAATACAAGGGGAATTGGGATTATTTTGCATCGGACGGAAGCGAGCCGGGAGCCTTTCTGAGAACTATTGCCGTCGCGCCTGTCGGGCCGCAGTGGCCGTCCAGGAGAGAAGCGACGTTTCTTGATGCCCTAAGGGTTCGTGCGGAAGCAAGGAACCCATGTCTCAAACATGAGACATGGGGCACCCAGTTTGTTTGTGCCTGGAAAGTGGGTGCCCCACATCTCGCGTTTGAGATGTGGATTTAGGATGCGGCTATGGTTCAGGGGTTGAGGCGCAACCAAGAAGCGGGTGATCTGCACTTTGTGACGATCTCCTGTTACGACCGGCGGCCATATCTTGGGTCTGCTGACGTCCGGGATTGCTTTCTGGTCGCGATGGAGCGGATGCGGGTGCGGTATGGGTTCTGTGTCCTGGGGTACGTGGTAATGCCGGAGCATGTGCACCTGTTGGTGGCGGAGCCCGTTAGCTGGTCGTTGTCGACGGCACTGCAGGCGGTGAAGTTATCAGTGACGAAGTATCGGCCCGAAAGACCGTTCTGGACGAAGCGATATCACGACTTCAATGTGTTTACGGCAGAGAAGTGCGTGGAGAAGCTGCGGTATCTGCACCTGAATACAGTGGCTCGGGGGTTGGTGGCGGAGCCGGAGAAGTGGAAGTGGTCGAGCTTTCGGGATTGGTGGAGCGGGGAGGTCTGGGGGGAGGGAGGTGGAGTGTCCTGCCACGGACCGTCGACGGTCGTTGGTGTCCTGAGGGTTTTTGTGAGAGGAGGCACCCATGTCTCAAACGCGAGATACGGGGTCACCCGAATTGATAGTTAAAATCATTTATGCCTTATGACGTTAAACAGATCGAACCCAGTAAAGCTGCCCGCCTGCTGACCTCTCGCGAGGGGCAGTATTTAGACTTCAAGGCGATTGAGATCCTTCCGGGAAAACTGACCAAGCATCTTTCCGCATTTGCCAACACAGATGGTGGAGAGCTGTTCATCGGTTGTGATGATCAAAAAGACGCGGGTAT
>CBAAAH010000078.1:6212-10186 GCA_964658865.1 uncultured Granulicella sp. | reverse complement strand
CTCTTTCTTCTTTTCTTTTTCTTCTCTTCTCTAAGCCATCTTCTTGCGCAGATAGCGGCGCACAGCCTCTGTCGTTACGCCATACAGGATGTGGGTGAAGAATTCGCTGGCATGTTCGCGTGCGGGTTGCTTCCACGGCGGCACGTCGAGCCCGGCCATAGGCACGAGCGTCTCATGCGTGAAAAGCTGGAAGACGACGCCGAAAACGCTGCCGTAACCTGCGGTGACCATGGGCGCGACCTCGGCCACCGCACCGTAAAACGCACCGCTGGCCGCACCGAAGACGAAGTGAATTTCCTGCATGCCGCGGAGCTCTTCCGCAGGGGAACGCCGGCCGAAGAACTTGCGCTCCAGCAGTACCGGCGGTGGGGTCTGGCCCTGGTTGCGCGGATCATAGATCATCTCGCCGGCGATCTTGGCAACCGACCCGGCGACGCCTCCCAACATGCCGCAGAGCAGGCCCTTGGCAATGTTTCGTCGAAACGTGGGTGCAACACTTTTCATCGAGCGATCTCCCCCGGTGCGGTGTTCTCGCACGGACCCTTCGTATCGTATCGCGCGCGTGCAGTGCGGGTGAACGTGCGGCTTAAGAATGTCGTGGGATGGGAGAGAACCTTACCGCATTGCTGCGGTGCTGAACCCGACTTGCTTTCGCGCGGGCAAGCACAGGTTTCCGGGCGAACGGTGCAAACGGTTCGCTATGCTGAGGTGTGTTCCTGAATGCGCTTCCGCTCGCCGTCGAACTTGCCACGCTGCTGCTGACGCTGGCCGGACTGTTTTACCTTTCATTGGCACTGCTGGCGATCCGATCGTTTCGCCGGCAGCCGAGGCCCGCGGCCCCGGCCGTGCTGCCCACGCTTTCCATCCTGAAACCAGTCAAGGGATTCGATCCCGGCCTGCTGAACGCGTTGCGCAGCCACTGCCGGCAGACGTACGCCGGGCGATTTGAGCTGCTGCTGGGCGCGAGTGGAGACGCCGCGGAACTGAGTGCGCTGGAGACGATGGTGGCGCAGCTTCACCTTGAGTTTCCCGCCACCGCCATCCGCGTCATCGCCTGCCCCGAGCGCCTGGGGACCAACGGCAAGGTGAGCACACTGTTGCAAATGCTGCCGCACGCCCTGGGTAACGTGCTGGTGATCAACGACGCCGACATTCGCGTGTCGCTGGATTACCTGGCGCACCTGACGGCGTGGCTGGCGCAGCCGAACGTGGGCCTGGTCACGGCACCTTACTTCGCGCAGGTGGCGACACGCGGTGGCGTCTGGTCGCGGTTGGAGGCACTCGGCATCTCTACGGAGTTTTTTCCATCGGTGCTGGTGGCGCGCATGATGGAGCGCGGCGTGCGCTTCGGCCTGGGCAGCACGCTGGCGCTGCGGCGCGACACGCTCGACCGGATCGGCGGGCTGGAGCCATTGGTGGAGCTGTTGGCCGACGACTACGAACTGGGTGCGCGCACGGCCGCAGCGGGCATGCGCGTGGTGCTTGCGAACGAGCCGGTAGCGACCAGCGTGCCACCCTACTCCCTGCGCGGATTTGCCCTGCACCAGACGCGCTGGTATCGCACGGTGCGCGACGCGCGCAGGCTGGGCTACCTGGGCATGGTGACGACGTATGCGCTGCCATGGGCGATGGCCACGGTGGTCGCCAGCGGCGGCGCGCTTTGGAGCGTGTCGCTGCTTTCGCTCACGCTGCTGCTGCGCGTTGCGGTGGCGCTGAGCGGCGGCGTGGGCGTGCTGCAGGACGGGCAGGTGCTGCGCGACCTGATGCTGCTGCCGGTGCGAGACACGGCCTCGCTGCTGTTCTGGGCGTGGAGCTTCGCGGGCAACACGGTGCTATGGCGTGGCGAGCGGTTTCACGTGCAGAATGGGCGGCTGGTGCGCAGGATGGATCGTCGCGAGGAGACCGCAATCGCGGAAAGTCGAATCGATCTCAGCGATCGGATTGCAGAGGTTGAACCCGCGACGGATTCAGTGGAGGTTGCCGCAATCGAGGAGGATGTAACGGAGCCGGTTGAGACAACCGGTATCGTGGAAGATCCGATTGGCTCCGACAACCAGGACGGCGTTATTGCAGACCTGACCGAGCCTGACACGGAAAGCAGTGAAGGTCCAGGCGATCCCGACACGACGAAAGAGGTGGTTGAACCCCAACGAACGTTTGACGATCCAATGGGATCCGTCGAGCCGGCAAGCGATCCAGACCTCGAAGACGAGATCTCCACCCGCTCAAGCGGCGAGTGGAAAATCTCTGTCGCGGATGTCCACGAGCATTCGGAGCGGCCGGCAGCGCAGCCCAGGATAGATCGACACATGGATAGAGATCGATACATAAATCAAGCTAAGCCGAAAGCTCCCACAGCGCAGAGCAGGCTTTCGAGAAGCGTCGTAACCGCCCTGCCGACCGTGGCCAACGTCGCCCTGCTCTTGCTTGTGGTTCACCTGGTGAAGATGAAGCGGAGAGAGCAGAAGATGCAGCGTTCGGCATAGATTGTTACGGCACGCTTGAAGCCGTGTCTCGCCGAATGAGCTGCCGGTTCGGATTCATCAAACCTGAATCCTATTGAATAAAGCCTGGGCCAAACTCAAACAACAGCTCCGCGCCGCAAGCAAGAACAGTCGCAGCACTCGATCAACGCCATCGCAGAACTGCTGCCCACCATCCGCCCGTAAGACGCAACAGCATGGTTCAGACTGCCACTGCTCCGTTTACAGCAATAGAAAATTAGCTCTAAATGCCAGAACCGTCGAGCGCTTGTTGTGTACTGGCTACTCCAGCAACGTTCGTAGCAGCTCAATTGGGTGAAAGCCTGGACGGCGGGGAACGAAAATCTCGTTTGGCTTGAGTCGCCTCCACCGTCTGTATCCATGCTTCCACATAAAGTAACGGTACTTCAGACTTCGGTGAAGATTCTCAAGAATGACCACTTTCGGCCTATACCTGCTGAGCGTCAGACCACGCATCACACTCATTTCCCAGCCCTCGACATCAACCTGGATTACATCGATCTCCTTCACCTCGGGATGATGCTGAGCGAGGATCGTGTCAAGCCGACGCACGGACACGGCGATCTTCTCTACTTCAGCTTTTCCTTGAATTTTCTGTAAGTCTTCGGCAAATTATCCTTTGATTCCGAGAGAAGAAAAGCTTTCAAAGGATGTTTCGCCGCCTAAGTAATGCTGGTCTTTGGTGGCTACCACGAAGAAGGCGACATCCTCAGCATCTGTGTCACTGCAAGCGTATTGCAAAATTTCATAGCCCATGGCTCGATGAAGGGCGCAAAAATTGGGGTTGGGCTCAATTGAGATCACCTTCCATCCTAGGTTGCGGAAGCTCGCGCCAACCGAAAGATAATCAGGCTTGGCTGCTCCAACCTCAACAAGCACTCCTGATACGACGCCAGGGGAAAATTGCTTTTGAATCACTTCGTCGATATCTTTTTCTGCTGCCATCGCCAGAACCCTCCTACAGGAGGATAGCGCGCAGCACTGCTAAAGCAGGAGGATTCTGCTGATGTGTGTCCGCAACTCATTCATTTGGCCTGTTTAGAATCACATTTGACGCCAATGGTTTGCTCTGGGCGTCTGCTGAAGCAAACGATTCTTCACACACACTGCTGTGGGGGAATCAGTACGTCAACAGCAACGGCCAGATCACAGGCCCGATGCAGTTCCAAGCGACCGGTGGTAGTGCCGATCAGACTTCGGCTCAACCCGCGATGTAATACGGAGCCGGCGCCAACCTCGTATTCGCTTTCAGATCGAATGATTCGAGCGGACACTTCCTATATAAGACTTACAACATAAGCAGTGGCGCGTGGTCAAACGCATCTGACCAAGGTTACGGCATGTCTGGTGCCCCAGATCTTATCGGCAGTTATAGCGGCGGTATCGCCGATGTGAACGTATTCGTTCAAGGAGGTAAGATCGCCTCCTCGTATGCTTCCGCGGCTCAATAGAGAACACCTCGCTGTGTAG
>CBAAAH010000078.1:0-6112 GCA_964658865.1 uncultured Granulicella sp. | reverse complement strand
TGACGGAAAGGGATCTACTGCCGGTTCGGCTGGTTGCTGACAATCTCTTTGCCGCCGCCTTCCGCCACCGGATACACCTGTGCCGGCAGTTTCGGCAGGGTCTCCGGCGTCGTCCACAGGAAGACGCGCTGCGTCGAGAGCCAGCGAGCGCGCAGGCTTTCGTCGGTTTCGAAAAGGTGCGGTGCGTCGGGAAAGAACGAGCCGTACCAAAGGTTTGCGGAGTGGCCGTGCAGCAGATGCAGATCGCCGCGGCGCAGGTAAAAGCCCAGTGACGAACCCGCCTCGTATTCGCCGTCGATGACGACAGCATCGCCCGGTTCGGCCTGCGCGCGAATTGCATCGGCCAGCGACTTGCTGGTCAATACCGGCGAAAACGTCGTGAGCCCAACATGTGCCGCCATGAGGAACGTCATGGCCGTGGCCAGAAGGACGAAGTTTGCCGCGTGCGGCCGATACGCGCGGCGCAGGCCGTATGCCACCAGCGTGCCAAGGAAAAGCGACGCGCCCGCAATGGCCAACGGCAGGCGAAACAGCCCCATGGCCTGCGCGTTCAGGTCGAGAAAGTGCCCGAATGAGAGCGCATACTCCGACGGGTTCTGCTTGAGCAGTGAGGCCAGGTCGACACCGGCATTCGGTGTAGCGCTGTGCAGCAGAAAGAACCCGCACACCGCACCGGCAAGCACGCCGAACACAAGCAGGCCGACCGCCACGCGCATGCCCTGCGCATGCCGCGGGTCGGGCACACGCATCGCCTCGGTCTCATGCGCCTCGCGGTCCATCCAGCCCGCGATCAGCAACGCGAGGAACGGCAGAGCAGGCAGAACGTAGTACTCCTGCCGCGTGGAAAACGAAAAGAACAACACCGGCAGCACCGCTGCGATGCCCAGCAGCAGCAATGTCTTTTCACGGGGATTTAACCATCCGCCACTGCCCGCCGCGCGCAACCACGGCACCGACCCCACGGCATAGAGGAGAAATGCGCTCCACGGCATGAGCCAGACAAACAGCAATCCCCAGAACAGCAGCAGCGGCACGGTATCGTAATCGCGCGGCACACGCAGGTCCAGGTAGCGCAGCAGGTGTTCGTTGACGAAGTAAAACCACGCCCATCCGTGGACGTTCCCCAAGGTCGGCTCGGGGACGCTCCAGCCATGCCAGAACCACGGCAGCCATGGCCCGGCATGTAGCAGACCGCGGGCGCTTCCCTCGTCCGGGTTGGCCCTTGCGGCGGCGATGTGCCACGGCGCGGCCAGCAGCAGAAAAACCATCAGCGTTGCCAAAGGACGCAATTGCTGCAATCGCCGCAGGCATCCGCGCCAGCCACGTGTCAGCAGCAGGTACAGCACCACGGTGCCGACCGGGAAGACTAGGCCGATCAGCCCCTTGGTCAGGATATTGAGCGCGCACGCTACACCGAAGCCGACGCACGGCACTAGCGGCGCGCGGTTTTCCGGAGCGATGATTTCCGTCCGCCAGAAGCACCAGACGGCAAGCAGCAGCCACAGGCAGACGATCGCGTCCGGAATCAGGATGCGGGTGAAGATGAATATTCCGAAGCTGCTGAGCACGATCATGCCCGCGTACAGGCCCGCACGCGCGGTGCGGAATGCCTCGCGGCCAAAGCGCTCCGTCAGCAGGATGAGTGCGAGCGCGAAGATCGCCAAGGGCAGCCGCGCCGTGCTGGTGTGCACGCCCAGCAGACGCATGCTGCCGGCCATGCTCCAGTACAGCAGCGGCGCTTTTTCCAGGTAGCGAATGCCGTTGGCATAGAGCGTTACCGGGTCGTGGCGCAGCACCATCTCACGCGCCACCTCGGCGTGCACGCTGTCCGCATCGTCCAGCAGCGGCGGCGAGATGAGCGCGGCCGTGCAATAAAACAGGAACCAGAGCAGGCCCAACACTTCAAGGGTCGATCGCGGTCGCGCTGGGAAGCCTAGGGGCACGGTTCCATGATGGCATTGCCGCGGTTCGAAACCCACCTTAATCGCGCATCCAGCTTTTGTGGCGGTGCGATGACCTCTGCGAGCGCGATCAAGGTGGGGACCATTCTTTCAGGAATGCGCACAAGACTTCGATATTCTGGATGCAGCCGCCATGCGCCTGCGTAACGACCAACCCGACGCGACGAACCAGCCCGCGGCCGAACTCCTTTTCGGCGACTGGTACCCTGCCCTGCGTTCGGCGGAGCTTCGCGCCGGCAAAATGCAGACCGCGCTGCTGCTGGGTGTGCCGCTGGTGCTTGGCCGCAAGCGCGATGGTGCGCTGTTTGCCCTGCGCGACCTTTGCCCGCATCGCGGCATTCCACTGTCGGCCGGATGGTTCGACGGGGACACCCTCCAGTGCCGCTACCACGGCTGGAAATTCGAACCGTGCGGCGGCCAATGCACGGAAATTCCGTCACTCACGCAGATCGACACGTTGCAGCCGACGAAGATTTACGCTGGCGCCTATCCCTGCCGCGAGCAGGACGGCTACGCCTGGGTTTACCTGCCCCCCACCGGCATGGGCCGCATCACCGACGCAACGCCGCTGCCGCCGGTTCCCGCAGTGCCGAAGTTCAGCGCAAAATTCCGTAGCGCGCACCTGACGGCGGACCTGCCGTGCAACGTGGACCACGGCATCATCGGCCTGATGGACCCGGCGCACGGGCCGTTCGTGCACCGCAGTTGGTGGTGGCGCAGCGCCGCGAGTATCCACGAAAAGACAAAGCGGTTCGAGCCGCTGCGTGAAGGCTTTCGCATGACGGCGCACGCCCCCAGCGCCAATTCTGCGCCATACAAACTGCTGGGCGTGTACGGCGAAAAAATCGAGACGACGATTGATTTTGTGCTGCCGAATCGGCGGTTCGAGACGATTCGCGCGGGGGAAAAGTGGTTCTCGTCCCTGACCACCGTGACGCCGGTCACGCCATCCACCTGTCGCATCGATGTTGCCGCCGCGTGGAACATCTTCTACAACGTGCCGCTGGTGCCGCAAATCGCCCAGTACTTCGGCGCGCGCTTCGTGGAGCAAGACCAGGAGACGATGATGCAACAGGCCGAGGGCCTGCGCTACCGCCCCGCGATGATGCTGATCGATGACGCGGACAAGCCGGCCAAGTGGTATTTCGCACTGAAGCAACGCCGGTTGACCGGGCACGGTGAGCACCCGCTGCAGGGACCAGTGGACTTGCACTGGCGGAGTTAGGCTGTAATTGTAAAACGGCTTAGCCGCCGGGATTGCAGCATTTCCGGCGGCGAACAAACGTCTGCATGCGCACCAAATGTATCTCGGCGGCTAAAGCCGCTTCGTAAAGCCTCTTCGCAACGGATCTACAGCAACCGCGCGCGCTGCAAGGCTTCCCGCATGGCGGCGGTGCCGTTCATCTTGACGCGGCCATGACCGGTAACGACGGTCGTCGGTGCAACGTCGAGCAGCTTGCAGGAGGAAGCATTTGCAAGATCGCGGGCCCAACTGAAGATGCGAGGGATGGGAAACCACCACGGCGGCGTCATCACCGTCGTCAGCTTGCCGGCCATTGAGATCATGGCATCGCCGGTGAACAGGGTGCCTTCGCGCTCGTCGAAGTAGCTCATGTGGCCGGGCGTGTGGCCGGGTGTGGCGATGCAGCGCAGCGATCCAAAGAGTTCGCCTTCGGTCAGCGTGTGGGTCGGTTGCGTTTTCGTGCCGGGGAACAGGAAGCCCTTCAGCGGCGTTTGCGGCTCGTTCGCGTGCAGGCGCAGGTCTTTGCGCAGCAGCGGTGCTTCGCGTTCGCCGATGGCCACCATCACGTCGCGTCCCAGTGCCTCATACAGTTTGTCGAGCGAGCCCACGTGGTCGCTGTGCGCGTGCGTCAGCAGGATGCGCCGGATGGGCAGATCGTAGGTCTTCGCCGCCTGCAGGATGGTGGGCGCGCTGCCGGGCAGCGACGTGTCGATAAGCGTAAAGCCGTCGCTCTCGCGCACGAGAAAGACGTTGGAAAAGCGGTGCAGCGTCACCATCGAGGTATGGGTGTCGACTCGGGTCAGGTCCATCGTTCGTCTGTTCCTCTTAATGGTGAGATGCGCTTCAAGAACGCCGCTGCCGCCACGAACCTGCCTTGAGCGCGGACAGGCTTTTGTAACGGATTGAAATGCCCTCGCCGCGATGAAGCTGGGACACCCGGTTGCACGGCTGCTTCAGTTGCGTGAAGCGACTGGCAGCGGCGGGACGCGATAGCATCGACCATGATGGATACGTTGCAACAAAGAAATCGCGATGCCGTGCGAAACGGCGTTGCCGTGGTGCTGGTGCGGCCGCGCAATATGCTGAACATCGGTGCGGTGGCGCGGGCGATGGTCGACTTCGGCTACCGCGATCTGCGGCTGGTGACGGACTATCCACTGCCCTTTCACGAGGCCCGCAGCGCCGTGGATGCGGCAAGCGTGCTGCAGGCGGCGCGACTGTTCGGCAGCGTGCAGGAGGCTGTCGCGGATCGTCACCTGGTGTACGGGACGACGGCGCTGGGTGAGCGCAACCTGCTGCATGCGGTAGACCTGTTGCGCGATGCAGCGGCGATCGTTCATGCGCACCTTGCACTGCCGCCGACTGCCTGTGAAGGTGAGAACAACGAGGCCTTGAAGCCTGCCGTCGCGCTGCTGTTCGGCTCGGAAAAAACCGGCCTTTCCAACGAGGAGCTGAGCCATTGCGACCGGTTGCTGACCATCCCCATGCACAGCCAGGGCGTGAGCATGAACCTGGGCCAGGCAGTGGCCGTGACGCTGTATGAGCTGGTGCGCGAGGCCGATGCACCGCGCCTGTTGCCGGAGCCGATCACGCCGGCATCTGCCGCGGACCTGCAACGCTTTGAGGCATTGCTGCGCGATTCACTGAACGCCGCCGGATACGAGGAGCGCCACCCCGGCCGCCTGACCGATGAGAATCTGCGCCGCCTTGTTCGCCGTCTGCAACTGCCGGCGGACGACCTGCCGGCGTGGTTCGGCATGCTGCGGCAACTGCTTTGGAGGCTGCGCGGTTAAGAAGGCATTCGCGCTACGATCAATCATTCCCGCAACGCACCAAGGAGCCCCGTCCCCGATGCCTGCTCTTCGCACCCTCGCTCTCACGGCCATGCTGGGCTTCGCCAGTTCGCTCGGCCTCGCAGGCTCGCTGGCCGCGCAGCCCGGCCACACCTACACCGACGCGGATTACAGCCGGGCAGCGGCGCTGCTCGGAACGAACACGCGCAACCTGGTGGACCACGCCGTGACCGCCGCGTACCCCATGAGCGGCGACCGCTTTTGGTATGTGGACACCGATCACGGCGTACCGACGCCCATGATCGTGTCCGCGCATAAGGCCGGCAAGGCTCCCGCGTATGACGTCGCGGCGATGGACCTGGCACTGCACACCGCGGGCCTGCCCGAGTCGGACCCGACGCGGATCAGTCTCGACAACCTGGACCTGCAGGACGGCGATAAAACCGCCATCATCACGGCCATTGACGGCGTGTATAGTTGCACCCTTTCGACACCGTACACCTGCACCAGAACGAAGCTGCCGTTTCGCAGCGTGACGCGCACGCGTGGACGCGGTGCGACCAAGGCGGTGCTCTCGCCCGACGGCAAGCGCGCCGTCTTCATCCGTGACTGGAACCTGTGGTCGCGCGACCTAGCGACCGGGACCGAACGCCAGTTGACGAAAGACGGCGTGGAGAACTTCGGCTACGCCACCGATAACGCCGGATGGCAGCACAGCGAACGCGCCATCGTGGCGTGGGCACCGGATTCGCGGCACATCGCGACGTTTCAGCAGGATCAGCGCGGCACCCGCGAGTTCAGCACGATGACGACGGAAAACGGCCACCCCAAGGTGGAAACGTGGAAGTACCCGTTCGTCGGCGACCCGGTCGTGACCATGATTCAGCGCGTGATCGTGGATGCCGATACCGCGACCACCGTGCGCCTGCAACTGCCTCCCGACCAGCACCGCAGCACCATCTGCGACGATGTAAGCTGCACCGGCGGATGGGACGACGTGCAGTGGGCGACGGACTCGCAGACGCTGGCGTTCGTCAGCACCAGCCGCGACCACAAACGCGAGCAGGTACACATCGCCAACGCCACCAACGGCGCGGTGCGCGACGTGTTCGAAG
>CBAAAH010000077.1:0-10188 GCA_964658865.1 uncultured Granulicella sp. | reverse complement strand
AAGCTGAAATCAGCTACGCCACCTGCGCCATGGTGACGGACTACGATTGCTGGCGCGAAGGCCACGACGACGTCACGGTGGAAGAAGTCATCAAGGTCATCCACGCGAACACGGCGAACGCACAGAAAGTGCTTGCCGGAGCGATTCGCGCGCTGCCGAAGGATAACTCCGGCACGCAGGCCGCAAGCGCGTTGAAGTACGCCATCATGACGGACAAGAAGATGATTCCGGCAGCGACGCGCGAGAAGCTCGCGATCTTTCTCGAGAAGTACGAACAGTAAGTTCTTTAAAGAACGAAGCGCGAAAAGGAAGCTATGTCCATTCTTGTAGTAGGTTCTGTTGCATTCGACACCTTGACCACGCCTTCCGGTCATCGCGACAAGGTTCTTGGTGGCGCGGCGACGCATTTCTCGCTCGCTGCTTCGTTTTTCACGCCGGTGCGTGTTGTCGGCGTTGTCGGTTCTGATTTTGGTTCGCGCCAGGAATCGGTGTTCAAAGAGAAGAACATCGACATCGCGGGAATTGAAAAAGCCAACGGTCTTTCGTTTCACTGGACGGGAAGTTATGAAGGTACGATGGCCGAGGCGAAGACGCTTGGGACGGACCTGAACGTCTTCGGTACCTTCTCCCCAAAGATTCCGGCGACTTACTTCGACTCCGATTATTTATTCCTCGCCAATATCGATCCGACGCTGCAGTTGCAGGTGCGTCAGGCGATGCCGAACGTGAAGTTCGTGGCCGGCGACACGATGAATTACTGGATCAACGACCATCGCGCGAACCTGGACAAGGTCCTTGCCGAACTCGACATCCTGATCATCAACGACACCGAGGCGCGACTGCTGAGCGGCGAACACAACCTTGTTGCTGCATCCAGAAAAGTGATGGCGGTGGGACCGAAGTCGCTCGTCATCAAGCACGGCGAGTATGGTGCGACGGCGTTTTTCAGTGTCGCTTCGTTCCCGGACTTAGCCGAAGTGCCGAAGCCGTTTCGCGCACCCGCGCTGCCCCTGGAACAGGTCGTGGACCCGACCGGTGCAGGCGACAGCTTTGCCGGTGGCTTCTACGGCTACATCGCATCGCAACCCGCGTTGACACCTGCGGTGTTTAAAACCGCGCTGTTTTACGGCGGCGTGATGGGCAGCTTTGCGGTGGAGAAGTTCGGCACGGAACGGTTGCAGAACACCACGCGTGAAGAGATCGATCAGCGCTTTCAGCTCTTCCGCGAACTGAGCCACCTCGACGTTTAGTGCATGGCGGCTCCATGCTCAGGTTCTGCGGCTTTAGCCGCCGAGAGTTTCCGGTAAACTTTGGCGTCGGTCCATGTGGCTCTCGTGCCTCCAGTTTCGGCGCCTAAAGCCGCACTGGGCACGTACCTACAAGACGCATCAAAGCTTACTTCTGCGATTCGCGTACTCTGATATTCCATGCGTTTCCGCACATTCCTTTTCCCTGCCGCGCTTTGCGGCGCTGCCTGTCTGCATGCCCAAAAGCTCGCCATCACGTTCGACGACCTACCCGCACACGGCGATTTGCCTCCGAACATAACGCGGCAGCAGGTGGCCGATTCCATCCTGGCGACGCTGCAGCGCGAGCATATGCCGAAGGTCTATGGCTTCATCAACGCGCAAAGCGTGCAGGATGAGCCGGAGACGCTGGGTGTGCTGCAGGCGTGGCACGACCATGGCCAGCCGCTCGGCAACCACACGTGGTCGCACCCCGACCTGAACAATCTGACGGCCGAAGAGTTTTTGGCCGATGCCGAGAACGATGAACCGGCGCTGAAGCGATTCGATCGCAAGGGTGACTCCCACTGGTTTCGCTACCCGTTTCTGCACGAGGGCGACACCGTGGAGAAGCATCGTGCAGTGCGTGCCGGCCTGCTTGCGCGCGGTTACCGCGTGGCCGAAGTCAGCATGGATTTTGAAGACTACCTGTGGAACGATCCCTACGCGCGCTGCATGGCGAAGGGCGACATGGCGGCGATTCAGTACCTGCACGACAGCTACCTGCAGACGGCGGCGGAGTACATCGATATCGACCGTGATCTGTCGCGCCGGGTGTTCGGCAAAGACATTCCCTACGTGCTGCTCATGCACCTTGGCGCGTTCGATGCCAAAATGCTGCCGGAGCTGATCGCCCTATACCGCGCGCGCGGGTTTTCGTTTGTCACCATGCCCAAGGCACTTAAAAATAAGGCGTACCGCGCCGATCCGGAGAACGGCGATGCGGACGGCGGCGCGTACACCGAATTGCTGATGACGATGCGCAGCATGGACGCGACGGAAAAAGAAAAGCCGTACAACAAGCTGGAGGCATTGTGCCGATAGGCGCAGACGCTCGATCGCCGCGCGCGGTAACCTAACGGCAGACCATGGCCCGCACCCGCACCGTCACCGCACCACGCAGTAATCAGATCAAGACCCGTTTGCCGCGACCTTCCCGTAGCCGGGCCGCGTTGCCGCCGGACTTTGCCAACCGCACGCCCGACGGCATCTATCCCGCACACCGGCAAGAGCTGTTTCCCGTCGCGATGGCGTCGCTTGTGCTTGGCTTTCTGGCATTCCTGGTCTGCACCAGGAACGGCTGGCTGCTGTTGTATGGGGATGCGGTGGCACACCTGGGCATCGCGCGGCGCATTCTGGACGCGCGTTATCCCGGCCTGGCGCAACTGGGCGGCGTTTGGCTGCCGTTGCCGCACCTGTTGATGATGCCGTTTGTCGCGCGCATGGACTGGTGGCAGAACGGCTTTGCCGGTGCCATGCCTTCGTTGGCGGCGTACATTGCCGGCAATCTGGGCATGTATCGGCTGTCGCGGCGGTTGCTGCCGATCTCGTGGGCGTTTGTCGCGACGGCGTTTCTGGCGCTGAACCCGAACCTGCTGTACCTCGCCACCACAGCCATGACCGAGCCGCTATTTCTTGCACTGCTGGTGTGGTCGACGGTGCTGACGGTTGAGGGCGTGGATGCTCTGCGCGAGGCAAAGGACGGCGTCGCCTCGCGTCGCATGCTGGTCACCGCCGTTCTGATCTTTGCAATGGTGCTGACGCGGTACGACGGATGGATCGTGGGCGCGGCCATCTGGTGCATCTTCGCCTGGCATTGGTTCCGCGGCGCGGCCGAGATGCGGCGTCGAACAACCGCTGCGTTTTGCGGTGCGACGGCAATCATCGTAGCCGGACCTCTGCTGTGGTTTGCCTACAACGCGAAATACGAGGGCGACTGGCTCGACTTCATGCGCGGTCCTTACTCGGCCGCGGCGATTCTACGCAAGACATCGCCGGCCAGCGCGGGCAAGTACCACGGCTGGCACAATCCGCTGTACGCATTCCTGTACTACACGCGCGCGGCGCAACTGGATGCGGCGGCATTTGAAACGGGATTCGCGCTGTTCTTCGCCTCGATCGCCGGCACGTGGCTACTTTGGCGGACACGGCTGCACCGCGCGGCGACGCTGCTGTGGGTGCCGCTGCCGTTTTACGTGTACTCCATCGCATGGGGCTCGGTGCCGATTTTTCTCCCGCAGGTGTATCCGCATGCCTGGTACAACTCGCGGTACGGCATGGAACTGCTCCCGGCATTTGCGCTGTTCGGCACGCTGGCGATGGCGGCATTGTGGCGGTGGCTGCGGGTGACGGGGCAAAGCGAGTTGCCGGCGAAAAGGTCCATGCGACTGCGGCTTGCGAACGCTCTCGTTCCCGCATCGTTGCTGGCGATCGTGGCCAATACCGTGTTGATGTTGGGAGCCGCCGGAACGCTGCTGGAGGCCGCGCATCGTCATCCATGGACGTGGGTTGGCCGGCCGCCGCTGGTCTTCGACGAGGCCGTGGTCAACTCGCGCACACGCATTCCGTTTGAGAAAGCGCTTGCTGTGGAATTGGAACGCGCCGGTCCGAATGCGATCATCCTGTTGAACACCAACGACCACATCGGCGCCGTGCAGGACGCCGGGATCCCGCTCCGGCACCTGGTCAGTCCGCTGGATGCGCAGAGCTTCGACGCGGCGCGTAAAGATCCTGCGGGACATGCGAACCTTGTTGTCACGCTCGACAGCAAGCAGGACCCCGATCCCGTTGCAGAAGCCGTTAAAGCACACCCTGAGGGACTGAGTGAAATCGAAATCCTGTGCCATACCGGCCAACCCTGCGCGCGGCTTTACCGCTCCGACAGGTTTAAAGGAGCCCAATGATTCCGTTTGTGAAAGCGCACGCGTGCGGCAACGACTTCCTGATCGTGGAGGAGAAGGACGCGCAGGGAAATCACGCCGAACTCGCGCGTTTTCTGTGCTCGCGCCACTTTGGTGTTGGTGCCGATGGAGTGGAATTTCTCGACCGCCAGACCAACGGCGAGCACGTATTGCGACTGTTCAACCACGACGGTTCGGAAGCGGAGCTGAGCGGCAATGGCACCCGTTGCGTTGCCGCGTGGCTGGCGTATGACGAGGATGTGCAGCAGAGCACACTCCTGACCGGCGGCGGCCCGCGCACGTCGACGGTGGTCTCCCGCGAAGGCGAACATTTCGTTCTCGCGACCGAGATGGGCGCGCCGCGTGTGACCGAACGCACCGTTGTCGTGGAGGGCATCGGCAAGGTCGAAGGAGCGGTGGTCGACGTCGGCAACCCGCACTTCATTGTGTTTACGAACGACCTGGACTTCCGTGCCTGCGCGCATCCGTGGGAGGCGCTGGGCGCGTATCTCTGCACGCACCCGGACTTTCCGCACGGCACCAACGTGGAGTTTGTCCGCGTAATAAGTCCCACGGAAATCGAGTTCCGCATCTATGAGCGCGGCGTCGGCCCGACGACGTCGTCCGGTACCGGCACATGCGCCTCGGCCGCGGCAAGCATCGTGCTGCGCGGCTGTGCACGAAGCCTGTCCGCGACCAACCTCGGCGGCACGCAGCAGGTGGAGTGGCCCACGGACCTTTCGGCCATGCGCCTGACCGGCCCGGCGCAGATCGTCTGCATCGGCCAGGCAAGCGCGGGAAATCTCAAAACCGCATGACGAAGCCAAAAAGTCTGAAGCCCGGCGCGCGCATCGCCATCGTCTCGCCGGCCAGCGCACCAAAGCCGCAACTCGTCTCCCTCGGCTTGGAGCGGCTGCGCTGCCTTGGCTACGAACCCGTCGTCTTCCCGAATGCCCTCGCTGCCGGGCCGCTGTATTATGCCGGTGCTGCCCCGCAGCGCGTGGCCGACCTGCACGCAGCCTTTGCCGATGCGTCCATCGACGCAATCCTCTGCGTGCGCGGCGGCTGGGGCGCCGCTGAGCTGCTGCCTCTGCTCGACGCCGAGCTGATCCGCGCCAACCCCAAGCCGTTCCTCGGCTTCAGCGACCACACTACGCTGCACCTGTACCTTGCACAAACCTGTGGCATGGCGACCTTTTACGCGCCCATGCTCTCATCCGATTTTGCGCGCGGCGAGCGCCTTGAAGATGGCGTGAACCTCCGCAGCTTTCAGGCCTCCCTCACCCAGGCCAGACCGTGGAACCTCGGACCGCGAGAGGGCCTCCGCCTGCTGAAATCAGCGGGTGCCCCACGTCTCGCTTCCGAGATGTGGAATCGGACCGGCACAAAAGTTCAGGGCACCCTTTTCGGCGGCTGCCTGACCCTCCTGATCGAATCGCTGGGCACGCCCTGGGCCCTCCAGCCACCGCCGGGCGACAGCATCCTTTTCCTTGAAGAAGTCGGCACCAACCCCTATCAATGGGACCGCATGTTGCTGCATCTGCAATACGCCGGCATTCTCGACCGTGTCCGCGCCATCGTCTTCGGCGACATGGAGCAGTGCCTTACCGCGACTGACCCTGAAGCCCGCGCTCACGAAAATATCTTGCTCGAACAGGCCCTGCTCCATCGCCTCTCCGACTTTAAAGGCCCCGTAGCCATCGGCTTGCAGAGCGGTCATGTGAACACGCCGAACCTCACGTTGCCGCTAAATATCCAGGCAGAGTTGGACCTATCGACGGAACCAACGCTGCGTCTCCTTGAGGCAGCCGTCACACTCTAATCTGCTACTCTTCTATCCACGGGAGGCGCGCATGACGGATCTTCAACTCATCCTGACAATCAGCATCCCGAGCTTGCTCGTGATCTTGAGCTGGATTCAGAACAACACGCGTCTGAGCCGCCTTGAAGCCGCGCTGGACATCAACAATCGACGTGTGGACGAAAGCAATCGTCGGATTGATGATCTGCAGCGTATGCAGCATGCCGATATGGTGAATCTACTGAGCGAGATGGGCCGTCTGCGCGAAGAGATGAGCAAGCTGCGCGAACGCGTGGCGCTGCTGGAAACGGCAACCCGTTAATCTAGCTTCATGCCGTACACCGACCTTCAGCGCCGCCATATTCACCTCATCGGCATCTGCGGCACCGCCATGGCTTCGCTTGCCGGCATGTTGCAGGCGCAGGGCCACCGCATCACCGGCTCCGACGCCGGCGCCTACCCGCCCATGAGCGACCAGCTTGCCGTCATGGGCATCCCGTTGCTGCAGCCGTACAACGAGGCGCATCTCGACGAGAAGCCCGACCTCGTCGTCGTCGGCAACGCCATCTCGCGCGGCAACCCGGAGCTGGAGACTGTGCTCGACCGGCGCATCCCGTTCTGCAGCATGGCCGCCATGATTCACGACGAGTTCCTGCGCACGCGCGAACCGTTGGTCGTGAGCGGAACCCACGGCAAGACGACGACTACCAGCATGCTCGCGTGGATCTACGAGGTCGCGTCGCGCACGCAGCCGGAGTTTGCGCCCAGCTTCCTTGTCGGCGGTGTCGCGGAAAACTTCGGCAACAGCTATCGTGTCGATCCCGAGACGCGGCCCTTCATTCTGGAAGGCGACGAGTACGACACCGCCTTCTTCGACAAGGGACCCAAGTTCCTCCACTACTTTCCCGACGCGCTGATCCTGACACACGTAGAGTTCGATCACGCCGATATCTACGCCGATCTGGCGCAGGTAAAAACGGCGTTCAAGCGGTTGGTCAACCTGCTGCCCCGTCGTGGCCGCATTGTCGCGTATGATCGCAGCGAAAACGTGACCGAATGCGTCGCCCGCGCCTTCTGCCCGGTGGAGCGGTATGGCTTCGAGCCCAGCAGCCACTGGCAGGTCACCGCCTTCCGTTCCGGCGGTACATCACGCTGGACACTCCTCCGCCAAGGTCAGCACTTCGCGAACCTCGAACTCCCCATGGCCGGCGAACACAACGCCCTTAACGCCACCGCCGCCGCCGCGCTCGCAGCAGGGCAGGGCATTCCGGCAAGCGCCATTGAAGAAGCCCTGCGCACCTTTCGCTCGGTCAAGCGTCGGCTCGAAGTCCGCGCCGAAGTGCATGGCATCACGGTCATCGACGACTTCGCACACCACCCCACGGCCATCCGCGAAACCCTGCGTGCCTTGCGCTCCGCCTATCCTGGCTGCCGCCTCGTCGCCGTGCTGGAACCGCGCTCGAACACCCTGCGCCGCAACGTCTTCGAAGCCGATCTCGTCGATAGCCTGTCCGCTGCGGATGAAGTCGTCCTCGCCGCTGTCTTCAAGCAGGAATCCATCCCTGCGGAAGAGCGCCTCGATCCCTACCGCGTCGTGCACGCGCTCAACCGTCTTGGCATCCCTGCCCAACTTCTCGCAGATGCGGACACCATCGCGGCCACCTTGGCGACGACGCTGCAGGAAGGCGACGTGATCGCCATCCTGAGCAATGGTGGCTTCGGCGATATCTACACCAAATTGCCCCGTGCCATCGAAGCCAGGCGGGTCGCTGATTTGTAGCTGTCGGCCTGTGCTTGCATGCGATTAGCCATGGCACAATTTGTTGCTCAGCCGATGTGTTCGCGTTTTCGGAATACCTGGTGTGAGCATTTAACCTCATAAGCGGACCATGTTCGCCACGTTCAAAATGCTCGTCATCTTTCTTGGCCTGGGTCTGCCCGCGGGGCTCATCCTTGTGCCGTGGACGATCCTGACCCGCAACATGCGACCGCTTTACCGCACCGGCCAATGGATTGCCCATGCGGGTTTGCGTGCTGCGGACATCGCGTTTGACGTTCAGGGCCGTGAGCACATTCCCACGGATCGCGCCGTGCTGTACATGCCGAATCACGTCAGCAATCTCGATCCGCCGGCGCTCATTCCCATGCTGCCGGGCATGCCGGTCGTTATGCTCAAGCGTTCGCTCATGCGCATTCCAATTCTAGGAATGGCCATGCGGCTGGCGCGGTTCATCCCGGTCGATCGCGATGGCAGCCGCGAGTCCGCCATGCGTAGCGCGAAGCAGGCTGCGCAGGTGCTGCAGGACGGCATGTCGCTGCTCATCTTTATCGAGGGCACGCGTTCGCGCACGGGGCGGTTGCTGCCATTTAAGCGAGGCCCATTTGCCATGGCGCAGTCCACCGGTGCGCCCATTGTGCCCATCGCGATCTGGGGAACGGAAACCATGCTACGCAAGGGCAGTGCCGCCGTGCATCCCGGGACCGTGCACCTCCGTTTTTTACCAGCGGTGGAACCGAAGGATCATCCACGCCGCAATGATCTGGTCGATGCTGTGCGCACGTCGATGCTGAGTGCGCTGCCGCTTCACATGCACCCGCTTGTGAAGCCGAGCGACGCCGAAGAGTAACCGCATGTTGTGTGGGGAAATGCTGACATGGAACATGTCCGCTGGAAGCAACGGGCATGTTGTGGTTGGATCTCCCTACTTCACAATCGCGTTGTAGCCATCGCCAAGCAGGCGTTGCCGCATGGTGTCGGCATCCTTCTTCGTGGCGAACGGCCCCACCTGCACGTGGATGAGCTTGTCGGTATCCCCTGGGCGGGTGAACACGGCATAACCACGTCGTTTCAGCGCGCTGAGCAGCACGTCGGCGTCTTCCTGGTGGCTGACGGCGGCGATCTGCACATAGCTGGAAGTGGCAGAGGACGCGACCACGGGCGGCGTTGCAGGAACGACCGTTGCCGAGCGCGGTTCCGCGGGTTTGCGCTCCACGGGAGCTGCAGGAACGGTGGCCGCGGTCGATGCCTCCGCTGCCCGAACCGGCTTTGTTGCCGTGGGTGCAGGCCCCGTGGGGATCACCACCGTCGTTGGGCTGCCTGAGCCGACCGGTGCGCGAGAAGTTTGTGTCCTGCCGCCGCGGTTGGTCGCGTCTGCTTCACTTTGCGACATGTAGCCGGGAATGGGCTGAGTCGCGGGTGCACCGGGCGAGGGCTTCGCCGTAGCAACGTCGCTGCTGGCCGTAGACGAGGGCAGACTTGCTTCCGCGCTGCTTTGCCCGCTTTTCCGTCCCATGCTGTAGCCGAAGCCAAAAAATACCGCGCACAACAGCGCAAGAGCGAAGAAAATTCCCAGCACCGTTCCCGTGCTTAAGGTAAATTCCCGGTCCTGTTCAGCTTCGGCATGGGATACGGCCTCATCCTGCGGCGGGCGCCGTTCGGAACCGCGCATCGGCAGCCGTACATCATCGTCGCGGTCGTCCATCAGGCTGTTCATCGTGGTCTTTCACCGGCAATGCGGCACCGCCCAGGGCGGGATTAAAAGTGGTAATAGAAGCCGATGGTGGGTTCGAACGAGGACGTAAACTTTTTGATCTTCAGGTAATTCTGGCCAAAGTCCGGCGCAAGAAAGAACGCCTGCCGAACGCCTACACGCACGCCGAAGTCCGACAGAACCGGCTTGTCGAGACCCACGTGGTAGTAGTACGCCGCGCGCGCCTGCACCGGTAGGTTGTCGCCGCCGTTTTTGGTCGGCTTGAATTCGATGGTGCCGGCACCCGCGCCTAGAAACGGCTGTGCGCCGAAGATGGGATGCGGCGGCTTGGCGACATACCCCAGCGTGAACTCGTACACCGTACTCTGCGCCCGGAAGTCTGCCGGACTGGAGCTGGATGTCGCGGAACTGGGGCTGAACGTGTACGTGTTGGCGTAGCGGCTATAGCCGAAATTCAATTCCGCACCCACGTATGACGATTTCTGCGCTCGCAGGGTCGCCACCACGCCCGTCGTCGAGCCGGGACTGATGCTGAGCGTGGGCTGGGTCGTGACCGTGGTGTTCTGCGTCGGTCCGCTCACGTTGCTGTTCAGCACACCGGCCGCAGAGACGCCGAGGTCGAAATGATCCAGAAAGCGTTGAAGCGGTGTTTGTGCCGTTGCCGTGGTCTGCGCCTGCGTTGCCGCCGCCGCACCCAGAAGAAGAGCTAC
>CBAAAH010000076.1:6985-10289 GCA_964658865.1 uncultured Granulicella sp. | reverse complement strand
CCGAAGACGCCATCGCCAACGAGGAACTGCGCCTGCAGTACCGCTACCTCGACCTGCGCCGCCCGCAGATGCAGCAGAACTTTCTCATGCGCCACAAGGTCGCGCAGGCCATTCGTACCCAGCTTTCCGGCGAGGGCTTTCTCGAAATCGAAACGCCCATGCTCACCAAATCCACGCCGGAAGGCGCACGCGACTACCTCGTGCCCTCGCGCGTCCACGCCGGTGAATTTTACGCTCTGCCGCAGTCGCCACAGATCTTCAAGCAACTGCTCATGATCGGCGGCTTCGATCGTTACTTTCAGATCGCCCGCTGCTTCCGCGACGAAGATCTGCGTGCCGACCGCCAGCCCGACTTTACCCAGATCGACCTGGAGATGACCTTTCCGCAGCAGGAAGAAATCTTCGGCGTCGCCGAGCGTTTCGTGAAGGCCGCGTTTGAAGCCGCGGGCCGGCAGATCGCCACGCCGTTCCCGCGGATGACCTATGACGAGGCCATCCGCAAATACGGCATCGACAAGCCCGACATGCGCCTGCCGCATATGGCCGATCTCACCGCCGTTCTCACGCCCGAACTACGCGAGACCCTGCGCATCGAGCCGGCACTCCCCGTCTTCGGCTTCGTCATCCCGTCCGTCGGCGAGCTGAGCGGCACCGCGCGCAAGGCACTCCTGTCCGAAATCCGCGCCTACTTCGGCGACAGCGGTCTCGATGCACTCGACCTCGCGCGCCTACGCACCAACGAGAGCTTCCAGCCGCTGACGGAAGCCATTTCGGCGCACCTGAACGCGACCACCGTCCACTTCAACGGCCAGAACTTCACGACGAACGACCTCGCCGTCGTCGTCACGCCGAAGCTCGGCACCGCGCCGGTCTGGAACTTCGACCGCCAGTGGATTCCCAAGCGCGTCGGCGGCCTGCGCCTCGAACTCGCGAAAAAGTACGCCGACAAGCACGGCCTCTTCGTCAAAAAAGGCACACCCGACGATTTCCGTTTCACCTGGGTCACAGACTTTCCCATGTACGAGTTCAACGAGCAGACCAAGGCGTGGGACGCCGCGCACCACCCCTTCACCTCACCACATGAGTCGGACATCGCTTCGGGTGCGCTCTACAACGACAAGGGCAGCGTTCGCGCGCAGGCCTACGACGTGGTGCTCAACGGCCTGGAACTCGGTTCCGGCAGCATTCGCATTCATCAGAAAGAAGTGCAGGCCGAAATCTTCCGTACGCTCGGTATGAGCGAGGAAGAACTCCGCGAGCGCTTCGGCTTCTTTCTGGAAGCGCTGGAATACGGCACGCCACCGCACGGCGGCATCGCGCTCGGCCTCGACCGCATCGTCATGCTGCTGACGGACTCGACCAGTCTGCGCGAAGTCATCGCCTTTCCCAAAACCGCAAAAGCCGTCGACCTCATGTGCCAGGCGCCCAGCGTGCCGACGGAAACCCAGCTCCGCGACCTGCACCTGCGCACCGTTGTCCGCAGCTAATCCGCCGAGCGCGATCCAATAGGCTGTCGTACAGATCAACTGCTCCGGCTCAAAGACGCTTTCCAGCGTCAGGGCCGCGAGCAGTGGCTGAAACAGTTGCATCTCAAATAGCCGCAGCAGGGTGCCCAGGCGCTTTCCGTGGGTCGACGAAATCAAGTCGGCCATGAACGGTTAAACCGTGACTTCGCTTCAGGATGACGAATCGCGAATCGCTTGAATTCCAGCAGCAGCATGTTCTACGGCCAGTCCTGGCGTCGGCTAGGCGAACTGCGGCACAAGCGCGGGCGTTTGTCGTGTGTCGCGGGCAGGCGGAAGCTGAGTTTCGATGACCTGCGGCAATGCCAGGTCGGCTTCCGGCACTGCCTGCAACGCGTGCAGGCAATCGATATCGAGCGCGTGCGGAGCATCCTTCATCATGATGGCAAACACTTTTTCTCTCGGCAGCGCATCGCGGTACGGTCGATGCGCCGCAAGCGCGTCATACACATCCGCTACCGCCAGAATGCGCGCTTCCATGTTTAAATCGGCGGCTGCAAGACCCCGAAAGTACCCGCTGCCGTCGAGCCGTTCATGGTGCGACGCTGCCATCTGGCTCAGATCGTCGAAGCCGGGGATGCGCTTCAGAATCTCCAGGGTGTAGTACGGGTGCTTCTTCACCGTCTCCCACTCCAGGCTTGTCAGCTTGCCGGGCTTTTCCAGAATCGAGTTTGGAACCGCCAGCTTGCCGATGTCATGGAGCAGTCCGGCCCGTCGTATCTGCACGATCGTCTGCTCCGCAAACCCAAGCTGACGCGCAATGGCCACGGCGGCTTGCGCCACACCAGCCGAGTGCCGAGACGTGAACGGCGACTTGGTATCGATCACTTCTGCGAATGCATCGCAGATCCGGTCGATCCCATCGTCATCCAAGTGCAGTTGCAGCTCCTTCGGCTCCAGCAGGTCGACCGTCCCTACGATGTCCAGATCATCCAGGCCGTCGAACAGTTGATGCCGCCGAGCAAGCGCCAGAGCAATCTTGACGAGCTTCGGGTCGAACCAGCGGTTGCTGCGCTGCTTCATCACCTGCACGGCTGCCTTGGCGCCACCAAGCGTCCAGAACACGGCCAGGCACTGCGACAGGTTCATGATGCGGGACAGAAGAGGGACCTCTTCGCCGGCAAGGTGCATGGGGTAACCGCGCCCATCCCAATGCTCGTCCAGGCTTGCAATCGCTTCTGCGATCGGCCATGAAAATCCGATACGCCGCGCAATCGACGCTCCACGTTCGCACCGGATGGCAATCAGGTTCCCTGTTTCCGGCGGCCGCCTCACGACACCGATCAGGCAGCGCACACGCTCCAGAAAAGGCTTGCCGACGGCCACATTTGCAAGAGCGTACCGAAGCTGTTCCAGCCCCTGTTTCGTCCAGTCTTTATCCTTGAACTCGCGCTTCGCCTTGATCTCGTCCGACTGCATCAGGTGAAAGAGCTTGGACGCGTTGCTGCTGCACCCGGCATCTTTCAGGATCAGCGCATAGTACAGGTCCGATCGCATTTCGGGCGATAGCCCAAGCGCGTGGCCGATCCTCATGCCGATCAGGCACGTCTGCATGGAATGACCCATCGGCTGACCATCGGTCAGGTCCAGAGCGAAAGACAGCGCACCTAATACCTTAGACGCTGGGACTGTCTGTTCCCCGGATTGCTCTGCGGGTTCTATCGGTCCATCGCCTGCCATGTGCCTCCTCAATCCGCACGTTCACCCTGTGGTGGTATCGGCAAACACGCTTGTTTCAATGAGCGGCAGAGACGAGGCGCAGCATGTCAGGCGTCGGGCTG
>CBAAAH010000076.1:0-6975 GCA_964658865.1 uncultured Granulicella sp. | reverse complement strand
TAGGTTGCCCGCAGCCCTCTACCCGTTTCAGTCCGTTCACCGTTTCGGGTGGTACAGCCTCATGCGTGCGATATACAGCATCACCTCCGGCGTAATCCGGTCACCCGGCGACACGCCCACGCGCAGCCGTTCACGCACTCCCGTGGCAGACGTGTCGTCGTCTACGTCGGTAAGCAGGTGAACGCGGTTCTTCTGCTGCGGCGTCAGGTCCAGCGTGTCCAGGTCGTTCAGATCGAACTCCGGCCGCGACACGGCAATCCATTCCGCCAGTTGCAGCAGGCGTTCCGGGTTTTTCCATCGCGGCAATGAGAGCAGGCTGTCCGCGCCGACGATGCAAAACAACTCGGCCTCTGGATACTCGGCATGCAGTATCTCCAACGCGTCAAGGGTGTAATTCGGCGAGCCGTCTGCGTGCGGCGCATCCAGTTCGCTCGCTTCCAGTGCGCTTACCGGTGCCGCCGGCACAAATGGACTGCCCAGCGGCACGCCCGCGCCACACGCTGCGGCGCATAGCAGCTTGACCATCGCCAGGCGGTCTGCGTAAGGCACCACCGGCTCGGCGTCTTTCAACGGCTGCCGCCCCGTGGGTGCGAGTAGCACGCGATCCAGCGCGAACGCCTTTGCCGCCGCCACGGCTACGGCAAGGTGAGCGCGGTGTGGAGGATCGAACGTGCCGCCAAAGTAACCGATGCGCATCGTTCTACGGTACCCGAGTCTCACGGCAACGTGTGACGCAGAAGGGAACCGCCGCCGCCGATTCATCGTATGGTGTAGAGGTCGCCACGCAGTGCAACGGCGGCCAGGGAGACCCGATGCAAACCCGCATTCACGGCACCACCATGCCCGCGCTCGAAGTTCTGCTGCAGCCCGGCGAATCCGTTTACGCCGAAGCCGGCGAGCTGAGCTGGATGACCAGCAGCATCAACATGACCACGCACACCCAGTTTGGCGGCGGCGGCGGTTTTCTCGGCGTCATCAAGCGCATGGCAGGCGGCGGCACACTCTTTATGACGGAGTACCAGGCCCTCGGTTACCCCGGTGAAATCGCCTTTGCAACGAAGGTGCCCGGCCATATTGTGCCGATCGAACTGCATACCGGCCGCGAGGAATACTACATCCATCGCCACGGCTTTCTGTGCGGCACACCCGGCGTGCAGATCGGCCTCGGCTTTCAGCAGTCGCTCGGCGCGGGCATCTTCGGTGGAGCGGGCTTCCTGCTGCAAAAGCTCAACGGGCAGGGAACGGCGTGGCTTGAACTCTCCGGTGAACTCGTCGTGCGCGACCTGCAGCCGGGTGAAACCCTGCGCGTGCACCCGGGCCATGTCGGCGCGTTTCAATCCAGCGTGTCCTTCCAAATCACGCGGATTCCCGGCATTCGTAACCTCATCTTCGGTGGCGACGGCCTGTTTCTCGCGGCGCTTACCGGCCCCGGCCGCATTTGGCTGCAAACGCTGCCGCTCAGCAACCTGGCCCATGCCCTGAGTGAATACATGCCCGGAGAAAACCGTCCGCGCGAAGTTGCCGGCGGCGTGGTGGGCGGGGTCGTCGGATCCATTCTGGACGGCATGCGCGAACGCTAACCTGCCGCCTTCCGGGTTACTCCGAAACCCGGACCAGCAGCGGCACCGTGTGCTGCTGGCCGGTGCCCGCCGTCGCCTGCACGGTAAGAATGAAGCCGCCGCTGGAACCCACGGCCGAGTGAATGCCGCTACCGCAACCGCCCGCAAACGGCAGCAAGGTCAGCAGCACGCCAGCTACCAGTGGCCGTGTCCCGCGCCGCCGCCAGCCCATCATTCCCAGCGAAAACAGAAACGGCATCGCAGCCCAGGCAGCGCCCAGGCCGGGCCTTGTTTTTTCAAGGCGTGCCGTGGTCGTCGTCGACGGCAGGCCCGTGTCGATGACCATGTCGCTCTCGATCGTTGCGGGCCAGGTCGGCTTCGGTGCAATCGGTGTCACCGTCGAAGGTGCAAACGACACCCCAATGCCGGCCGGCAGCGTTCCCACCACGCTGAGCGTTACCGGGTTTGCAAAGCCACCCAGGCCTCCAACGATCGCCGTCAGCGTCAGTTTGTCGCCACGCTTCAGCAAGGCAGGTGGTGCTGCAACGGAAAGGCTGAAATCGGGCGCGGTCGATCCCACGGTCGGCGTCGGCAATGGGTCTGTTGTGGCCTGCGCTCGCACGTGCGGCAGGGTCAGGCCGCACAGCAGCAACAGGCAAACGTGCCTGGCACGCAGAAGAAAAGAAAATGCCGATACCAAGGGAAGAACCCCAATCCAACGGGAATACGGAATGCCTGAAGATAGCGCATCTGCCCCATGCAGCGGCAAAGTCTTCGGTAATGCGCTTTGGTGCCGCCGTAATCTATTGCATGCTCAGGGGTTGAGGCTCAGGCGGAAAGCGTAACCAGGGGTGCGGGTGCGCTGTCCACCGTGCGCTTCAACTGCCCGCAGGCCGCGTAAATGTCCCGCCCGCGCGGTCGACGGATGTACGTCGGGATGCCACCCGCAATCAGCATCTTCTGAAAGCGGTCCACATCCTCCGGCACCGGTTGCGTGTAGTCGATGCCCGGACCGGGGTTCCACACGATCAGGTTGACCTTGCTGGTGATGCCTCGCAGCAGGGCGAGCACCTCGCGGGCATGCTCCGGCTGGTCGTTCACGCCGCCCAGCAGCACGTATTCAAAGGTGATCCAGTCGCGCTTGCCCAGCGAAATCGTCTGCACTGCCGCCAGTAGATCGGCAATTTTCCACTTCTTGGTAATGGGCATCACGGCCTCGCGCACCGTGTCGTTGCTGGCGTTCAGGCTAAGCGCCAGCCGCGGCCGCACCGTCTCCTGGGCAAACCGTCGAATCGCCGGTTCAATGCCGCTGGTCGACACCGTCATCCGCGACTCCGGCAGGTTCATGCCTTCCACCAGCAGGCGCACCGCGTCCATAAAGCTGTCGTAGTTCAAAAAAGGCTCACCCATGCCCATAAAGACAAGATTGATACGGTCTTTGCCGACGTGAATGCGATGGCGGCTGAGCACCGCCGCCACCTGCCCGGCGATCTCCCCGGCCGTAAGATTGCGCCGGATGCCCAGCTTCGCCGTCAGGCAAAACTGGCAGTTTACCGCGCAGCCCACCTGCGACGACACGCAGATTGTCGCCCGACGAAACCCCGCCTCCGCCAGCGCGCCGCGATTGCGTGGGTCCAGCTTTTTGCGCGTCGCAATCCGGCGATCCGCCTGCGCCACGGCGTCGCTTTCCTCGTCCACGGCCTCGACGCCATCGCCGTCCGGCATCCACACCGTTTCCACGGTTTCGCCGTCGGCCATCTGCATCAGGTAACGCTCGGTACCGTCCACGCTGGTGGCCGCCTGCACGATGCGCGGCAGCCCGATCACGTCGTTCTCCGCCAGCTTCGCCCGCAGCTCCGCCGAGAACGTGGTGATGTCTTCCAGCGAAGAAACCCGTTGCCGGTACAGCGCCTCCCACAGTTGCCGCGCACGATACGGTTTCTCGCCCAGGCGGGCCAGGTGCTCGGTCAACTGCGGATAGGTCTGTCCAAAAAGCGCGGCCATCGCATCTTCAAGAATACCGGGTTTGCACGGCGCGTGCAGGCCTAGAAAAACCGAAACACCAGCCCCGTCGCAAGGTGAAATTCGCTGTCCGGCTGGCCGTTGATCGCGCCCGCGCCAATCTCCACCATGCGCCAGTCCACATGCGGCAAAAACGTCAGGTCCACGCCGCCATTCACCTCGTACGCCGGCTTGTAGCCCGGCTGAATCTGCCCGGAGGTCAGCTTCGCAATGCCGGCGTTGAACTGCACATAGGGCTTGATCGGCAGGATCGGCGGCTTCACCGCCAGCCGCACGCCCACCAGGATCTTGCTCAGGTTCGTGGAATCTTTCGACAGCACGGAGCCGCGCGCATCCGCGCCCAGCCGAATCGGTCCCAGGTGGTAGAAGTCGTCGTACAGGCCGAACGTGCCGCCTGTTACAAACGTGCTGTTCTGGGTCAGGTCATTCGCCTCAAAGTTGCCATACAGCGCAATCTGCGCCCGTGCGGCAACACTACCCAGCAACGCCGTAGCAAGCAAAACAGCGGTTCTGAAGGCCTTCAGCATACTTCAGACAGTACGATCCGTAAGTCATCGCGACAAGATCTTTCCGGCTATCGGAACCAAGCGCGGCACCCATGCCGGGAGGGTGTCCACATACAAATGTACGTGTTCGACGTGGAGCGAACGCTCGGCTAAAGAGCTACGTGACGCGCTAACTCGTTGAACCGCCGACTCGTTGAAAGTCGATGAACGACTTTGCCGGATCGGTGTGCACCAACCGTACGGTCAGGCGGTCGCCTACGTCCAGAGGCTTGGCGGCAGGGTCGGTGTTCGGATGCACCAGCATGCCCTCGATCGCCGGCTGCAGCACGCGCACAAACGTGCCCTTCGGCCCCGCACCCGTCACCACGGCAGGGAACTGCTGGCCGAGGTGGCTGCTCATCGCCATCGCCTGCGCGCGCTTGTTCATGGCGCGTTCCACCTTGCGCGCGGCGCTGTCCTGCTGATTGCAATGGGTGGCGATCGCGGTCAGCTCCGCATCGGTGTACGGCGCGGTTTCGTTCCGCAACAGCGCGTGCAGCAGCCGCTGCGTCACCAGGTCGGCATAGCGGCGATTGGGCGCGGTACTGTGCGAATAATCCTGCGCCGCAAGGGCAAAGTGCGCCGGCGGATCGGGATCATCGCCACGCACCAGCATGTATTCCCCGGCACCCATCAGCTTAATGACAGACAACGCCAGGTCCGGATAGCGATCGGGGTCTTTCACCCGCTCGGCGGCCAGGGCGGTATTCAGCACGCCACTGTCCGGAGCGGCCGGCAGCGTGTGACCCAGCGGCGCAAACAGCGCAACGATGCGTGCCCACCGCTCGGGGGACCGCACCACCCGCCGCAACGCACTGCGTTTTGCCTCGCGCAGCGTGCGCGCGGCCGTTTCATTCGCCGCAATCATCAGGTCTTCGATCAGGTCCATCGCCGTGTTGTGCAGCGACAACTCCAGCGACAGCACCTTTCCGTCCACCACCACCGGCTGCGCCTCCGCCCGGCGAAAATCCAGCGCACCCGCGGCTTGCCGAAACGCCCGGATGCGTCGCGCCGCCTCCGCCTGCAGCGTCAATTGCCGCGTCAGTGCTTCTCCCAATCCAAGACTTGTCAAAGCATCGAAACGTTTTGGGCCTTCATCGTAAGCTATTTCGATGTTTGTCGAAGTGTCGTCCGAGGCGGCGGCATCCAGCAGCGGCCCGATCTGGCTATACGCAAGCTGTGCCGTGTTGCGCACTCGCGCCGCCAGAACTCTTCCGCCGCTCACTGAGCCATCGGCCTGCACCGCAAATTCCGCCACCAGCGCGTTCCGGTCCTCGCCTGGATTCAGCGACGTCAGCCCCGTCGACAACTCCACCGGCAGCATGGGAAAGTTGTGCGCGGGCGTGTAGAGCGTCTGCGTCTGCCGTGCGGCAAACTGGTCCAACGGCGTGTCTTTCGCAACCGTCGCGGCCACATCCGCAATGCCGATGCGCACCAGAATCGCGTCTCCCCGCGCCTCGGCCCACTCGATCTGGTCCAGGTCGCGCGAGGTGTCGTTGTCGATGGAGGACCACGGCAGATCGCGCAGGTCCACCGCATCGTCGGCCACCGGCGGCGCGGCGACGATCGCGGCAAGCTGCTCCGCCGCTCCCGGCACCGGTGTCAGGTCGAAGCCGTCGGCCTGCATCTCCGCGACGGCACTCGCGGCAAGGTCAAAGGGAACGTGGTCGGCGTGCGCGGGCATCGGGGCAGAGGGAAAATCAGGCATGCGCAAGCAGCCTAGCACTTCCACGGATCGCCATGGAAGCGTGCATGGGCATGCGCGGGACGATGCGTGCAGAGCGTCGTACAGTGGAACAGGCGCGTTTCAAGCAAACGCGAAAAGGGGTGCGGCTGCGATGCGAACACTGGTGATCGGTGCGGGTGCTGTGGGTGGATATTACGGCGGCAGGCTGGCACAGGCAGGTCACGACATCACGTTTCTGGTGCGCGAAGCTCGTGCCGCGCAGCTTGCCGGGGGCCTGCACTTGCGCAGCCCGCACGGCAATGCCGCTCTCACGCCGCAACTACTCACCGCGGCCGAGCTTCATGCAAGCCCACAGATTTTCGACATTCTCCTTGTCAGCACGAAGTTCTACTCGCTACAGGCAGCGATGGACGATTTCGCCCCTGCCGTCGGCCCGCACACCGCCATCGTGCCGCTGCTCAACGGCATGCGTCACCTCAACGTTTTATCCGAGCGGTTCGGTGCGGCACAGGTGCTGGGCGGCTCCGTCCGCATCATCGCAGACCTGAACGAAGACGGTGTGGTGGAACAAATCACCCCGTTGGGAGAACTCACCTTCGGCCCGCGCGCCGACGTTCCGGGGCAGGCGGACCACTTCGATCTGCAGCGCATGAAGGACGCGCTCACCGCACCCGGCATGGTCACCCTGCAACCGGCGGACGCGATCCGTGCGATGTGGCAAAAGTGGTGGATTCTGGCCAGCATGAATGGCATCTGCATCCTTTCCGGCGGCAGCCTGGGCCAGGCGGTGCGCACGCCGCACGGGCCGGCGTTCGTCCAGGGTGTGTTGGACGAATGCACCGGCATTGCCGCGGCAAACGGCTATGCGCCAGACCCCGCGATGCTGGCCGATCACATGGATCGTCTCCGTGACCCCGAATCGCCGTTGACCACCAGCATGTTTCGCGACATGACGCGCGGCCAGGCGGTAGAGGCCGATCACATCTTCGGCGATCTCCTGGGCCGAGCCGGCAATGTGGCAGCGCCGCGGCTTGAAGCCGCTTACACCCGCCTGAAGGTCTATGAGGCAGAGCGCGAGCCCTGACACGGGGGCTACGAGAGGCGGGAATGCGGGTGCCCCAGGTCTCGTTTCTGAGACCTGGGTTCATGTGGAGGCGCACAC
>CBAAAH010000075.1:0-10347 GCA_964658865.1 uncultured Granulicella sp. | reverse complement strand
CCCCGTTTCTATTACAAGGAAATCGTATCCACAGTGAAGTGGGCGTTTGGCGCGGAAACAATCACATTCTGGGTTAGTATGATTCATTGACAACACTGGTACCCGGTGGCACACCCGGGACTCTGTCCACCCACATGGAGGTTTGATGGCAAGTCCCAGTCTGCAAGGCGACGGTCCGCGCGTCGCATCTGTTCCAACCAATACCCTGCTGCCGCTGTTGCTCATGCTCACGCTTTACTTCGGCATCGGGTTCATCACGGCGATGAACGATGTGCTCATCCCGCACTTCAAAGACCTCTTCCATCTCACGAATTTTCGTGCGCTTCTGGTGCAGTTTGCGTTTTTCGGGGCGTACTTCCTGCTCGCGATTCCGTCCGGCAAGGTAATCGGCCGCATCGGCTACAAGGCCGGCATCGTGACGGCACTTGCCACCATGAGCCTTGGCCTGTTCCTCTTCATCCCGGCCTCGTTCCTTATGACGTATGCCTTGTTCCTGACGGCGTTGTTCATCGTCGGTTGTGGTCTGGCGCTGCTGCAGGTAGCGATCAACCCCTACCTCGGTGCGCTGGGCGACCCCGCGCGTGCGGCTTCGCGCTTGAATCTGGCGGGTGGTTTCAATTCGGTTGCCGGCACCATCGCTCCCAAGATTGGGGCGGCGTTCATCTTCGTCGCGGCCGGTGCAAGCACGGCAGAGCTTGCGCGTTCGGTACGAATGCCTTACGGCATCCTCGGTACGCTTGCCCTTCTGCTGTCCATTCTGACGGTCTTTGTACCGCTTCCCATCGTCTTGCCGGAGGCCGCCACGCGAGCGGCCGGTGCAAAGAGTGCCTTATCGTTTCGACACCTTCGCTTTGGTGCGGTTGCCATTTTCACCTACGTGGGCGCGGAGGTGGCCATCGGCAGCCTGATGATCAACTATCTTGGCCAGCCGTCGATGGGCGGCCTAAGCCACGCAGGGGCGGCGCGTTACGTCTCGTTCTACTGGGGCGGCGCCATGATCGCCCGCTTCATCGGGTTTTTTGCCCTACGGCAGATTCGCCAGTCGACGGCGCTCACCTTCGTGGCGGCAATGGCGCTTTTGTTTGTCGCCGTCGCGACATTCGGTCATGGGCCGGTGGCTCTGTGGGCGCTGGTGTCGTGCGGGCTGTTCAACTCCGTGATGTGGCCGTGCATCTTTCCCATGTCGGTGGAAGGTCTGGGCGCGGCCACCAGCCAGGGATCGGGCATTCTGGTCACCATGGTGGTGGGCGGCGCGCTGGTACCGGAGGTGCAGGCGTTGCTTGCCGACCGCTTCGGTTATCAGCCAAGCTTCATCGTCCTTTTGGTCTGCTACGCGTACATTCTGTTCTTCGCCTTGAACGGGCACCGACCGGAAAAGTCGGTACCCGTGCTTCCGGAGCCGGCGATTCTGCTATAGCTTGCTCAGCAGTTGTGGGCGCGTCATTGCCAAGGTAGCGACCAGTTCACCAAAGAGGGTATTTGCCCACGCGAACCACGCGCGGGTAAAGTTCTTCGTGTCGTCCTGCTGATAGCTCTCGTGAATAAACCCACTGTCTGCCGCTGCTGCCGCGAGCATGTGGAGCATGGCCCGAATCTCCGTATCCGAGGTGCTGGTCAGGGCATACATGGTCTGCGACATCGGCCAGATCATGCCCTTGCCTTCATGCGGGCCGCCAATGCCCTCGCCCGCTTTGCCACGGAAGAACCACGGATTGTGGTCGCTCCACACGAACGCCCGCGTGCGTGCATAGAGCGCGGCATCGGGCGAGCTTTGCAGGTACGGTAGCCCAAGCAGGCTGGGCACGTTTGCGTCGTCCATCAACACTTGCGTGCCGAAGCCATCGACCTCGTAGGCCCACACCGTGCCTTGTGGCGTAGTAGCAATCGCGTGTTGACGCAGTGCTGCCTCCACCTCCGCGGCAAGTGCGGTCGCTTCTAAGGCCAGCGCGGCATCCTTCCGCACGGTCCGCATCATCTCTGCGATTTGCCGCAACGATGTGACAGCGAACAAGTTCGATGGCACCAGGAACGGGAAAATGCAGGCATCGTCCGAGGGGCGAAAACCCGAAGCGATCAGTCCGACCGGATTGACCGGGTTACCAAATCCTTTTTCGCCCAGCGTCTCCGTCGGTGTCGGCGCCACGCGCTGAAAGTGGTATGGCCCAGGGCCGTCCTTGCGTTGCTGCACCCGCATGGTCGCAATGGCCAGGCGCATCGCGTCGTGCCAGCGCGCGTCGAACGGCTCCGTGCCGCCGGTGAGCTTCCAGTAGCCGTACGACAGACGCATCGGGTAGCAGAGCGAATCCAGTTCGTACTTGCGTTCGCCCACGCCCTGCTTCATCTCCGTCTGGTCCAGTCGACTCCAGCTCAGCGGTGGCGCATTCAGGTCGGCCATAAACGCGTTGGCATACGGGTCGATGAGCAGGCAGCGAGCCTGCCGCCGGATCACGCCTTCCAGCAGCGCGCGCAGTTTCAAATCATGCGCTGCAAGCGGCAGGTATGGCCACACCTGTGCGGATGAATCGCGCAACCATATGGCCTCGATATCACCCGTCAACACAGCGGTATCCGGCTTGCCTTCAAACGTACCCGGCACCACGGTCGTGTCCAGCGTATTGGGAAAGCAGTTCACGAACAGGCGCGCCAGTATGGGATCGCCGATGCGGGCCTGCGTGGAGACAAGAAATTGCTCTACCGCTTCAGACCGGAAGCGGCGTGCCGAGGCGACAGGCCGGCTGCCGCTGGCGACAGGAGAGGTATCCTGCGTCCATGCGCGCAAAGGTAGAAGGCTAAAGGTTCCCGCCATCGCGAACTGCTTCATCATGTTTCGTCGGGTGAAGTTCTTCTCGATCATGCTGCTGCTCCAGTTGCTCATTTGCCCCTTACTCCGTCACACTGTTGAGCGTAGGACCTTGTTGCGCCTATGCGCAAGGCCAGATTGATGCACCAGCCATCCCGGGAGCTCGTGTCATGTTTACTCGCCGTACCTTTCTGCAGTCCGCTGGCGCCCTATATGCGTCCGCCACCCTTTCGCTTCCCACATTTGCCGCCCCCACTTCCGGCAGCGACGAGCTGTTGCGCAACGTCGATCCGCGCATCGGTACCGGCGGTCATGGCCACTGTTTTCCGGGCGCGAGCGTACCTTTTGCCGCGGTGCAACTGAGTCCCGACACCTACAACGACGAGTGGGACTGGTGCTCCGGCTACCATATCTCCGATACCTCGATCATGGGTTTCAGCCACACCCACCTCAGTGGTACCGGCTGCGGCGATCTGTTGGACTTTCTGGTCATGGCGGGCACCGGTCCAGTGAAGCTCGTGCCCGGACCACGCACCAATCCCGACGCGGGATACCGGTCGCGCTTCTCACACGCGAATGAGGTTGCTGAACCCGGCTACTACTCTGTCTTTCTCGATGATCCCAAGGTAAAAGTCGAGCTCACGTCTACCGAGCGCACAGGACTGCACTGTTACACCTTCCCGACCAGCGACGAGGCCTGGCTCATCCTCGACCTGAACCACAGCTATCTGACGAACGGCGATTCGTCGGTTTATACCGCGCAGATCAGCCATCCCGCCGGGGACACGCTGACCGGCGGCCACGTGACGCGCGCGTGGGGCCATGACCGCCACAGCTATTTCGCGCTGCAGGTGTCGCAGCAGCCGGCACAGGTGACGTTCTACTCCGGCGACAAGCCCGTCGCCACGCTGGATGCGCTCGAAGGCGACAACCTGAAAGCCGTCCTGCATTTCAAGACACAGGCAGGCCAGCCCATCTATGTGCGCACCGGTATTTCCGGTGTCAGCGCAGAGGGTGCCGCGGCCAACCTGCGTAAAGAGCAGCCGGACTGGAATTTCGCCCGCACCCGCGCGGCGGCGCAGGATAAGTGGCGCCAGCAACTCGGCCGCATCCACGCAGAAATTACCGACCCGGCGCAGAAGCGCATCTTCTACACCGCGCTATATCACATGTCGCTCGGGCCACAGTTGTTCGACGACGTGGACGGCCACTACCGCGGCATGGATGGACAGATTCACACCGTTCCGACAGGCCAGCACAACTACACAACGTTTTCACTATGGGATACCTTCCGCGCAGCGCACCCGGCCTACACGCTTATCCAGCCGGAGCGTGTGCCCGACTTCGCCAACACGCTGATCCGCATGGCGGAGCAGAGTGAGGCAGGCATGCCGGTATGGCCGTTGCAAGGTACGGAAACCGGCACCATGACCGGCTATCACTCGGCCAGCGTCATCTCCGAAGCGATCAACAAGGGCATTCAGGGCATCGACGTTCCAGCCGCCTATCGCGTCATGAATCGGCGCGCAGAGATCGAGAACTTTGACGGTCTATCGTTTTATCGAGAAAAGGGCTTCATCCCCGCGGACCGCGTGGGCGAGTCGGTGTCGAAGAGCTTCGAGTACTGCTACAACGATTGGGCGGTGTCGCACGTGGCGGCGAAGGTGGGCAAGACGGAAGAGGCCGCGATGCTGCGTGAGCGCTCCCACAACTATCGCAATTTCTTCAACCCTGAAACCGACTTTATGCAGCCCAAGCTCAACGACGGCACGTGGGCACAGCCGTTCGACCCGATCGCTCTCGGTCACAGCAAACGCTGGCGCGATTACACGGAGTCGAATGCATGGCAGACAAGTTTCGGCATCCAGCATGACCCGGCCGGCCTGATCGCGCTGTACGGCGGACCGCAGCCGTTCGTCAAGCGTCTCGACATGCTGTTTACCGTGCCGTCCACGCTGCCGCCCGATGCGCCACCGGATATCGCCGGGATGGTCGGTCAGTACGCGCACGGCAATGAGCCGTCGCACCACATCAGCTACCTCTACGTGTACGCCGGTGCACCGCATAAGACGCAGGCACGCGTTCGCTCGCTGATGGACACGATGTACCACGCGGCACCCGATGGTATGGAGGGTAACGAGGACGTGGGCCAGATGTCGGCGTGGTTCCTGCTCTCGGCTCTGGGCTTCTACCCGGTAGACCCAGTCGGCGCGATTTACGTGCTTGGGTCGCCGCTGGTGGAGCGCGCAACGGTGCATGTGGGTGACGGCAAACGGTTGGAGATCGAAGTCAAGCGCAACGACCCAAAGCATGTCTACGTGCACGGCTTTACTTTGAACGGCAAACGGCAGGACCGTGTCTGGTTCCGCCACGACGAAATCGCTAACGGCGGCAAAATCGTGCTGGAGATGAGCGCAGAACCGAACCTGGAGCTAGGATCCACAGCGGAACATCTGCCGCCGTCCATGCCGGTTTAGTCGAATAAAAACGGGGTGCGAGATGATCGCACCCCGTTTTTATTTACAGCGGCTTGTGACCGTGAATGTGGAACGCCGTTCCCTGTCCGGCTTTCGGTTGAGCACCACCGACAAATAGTCGGTACTCACCCGATTCCACCGCGCGTTGTCCCTTGTCGTCGACGAGGCTCAGGCTCTGCGGTGTGATGTCCAACTGGACTGCCTGCCGCTCACCCGCGCGCAGGTGAATGCGCTTGGTCCCCGCAAGTGCCCATCGCGGTGCACCGGGAAGTGCCGGCGGCACAATGTATGCCTCCACCACTTCCGTGCCATCCACCGCACCGGTATTGGTCACCTCGACCGTTGCTTCCAGGGGTTCGCCGGCCGGCAGCGTCTTCTTCGAAAGCTGAACGGAACCATAGGCAAATGTTGTGTAGCTCAGGCCGAAGCCGAACGGATACAACACCGGGCCGTGGAAGTAGCGATAAGTCCGGTTGGCCATGGAGTAATCCGTGAACGCTGGAAGGTCCGAAGACGATTCGTAAAACGTAACCGGCAGTCTGCCCGAAGGATTGGCCACACCGGAAAGCACATCCGCCAGCGCATGCCCGCCTTCCTCACCGGGGTACCAACCCTCCAGCACCGCCGCAGACTTGCGTTCCGTTGCATCCAGCGCAACCGCGGAGCCCGACAACAGGACGAGCACCACGGGCTTGCCCGTCGCCTGCATGCGGCGAATCAGAGCGCGCTGCGTTTCCGGCAGGCCCAGGCTGGTGCGGTCGCCACCGGCGAATCCTTCCAGGTGCGTGCCCAGCGCTTCGCCTTCCAGGTCGGGCGACAGGCCTGCGAAGACGACGATCGCGTCGGCATCCTGTGCCACCTGTTCCGCCTGCTGTAACATTGGCTCGGCGGGCGGCTCCCATGCGAGCGTAATGCCTTCATCCAGGCCGGTGTGCAGCAATTCGAGTTTCAGCGTGTGCGGCCGCGTATCTCTGCAATGCAGTGTGACGTGATCGGCATCGATCTTTGCGCCGCGGTTGACGATGGCGGGTTTGCCATCCAGCGTCAGCGTAAAGTGATCGTGTTGCTGGGCGGTGCAATCCCAGCATCGCTCGATCTTGACGTTCAAGACGTAATCGCCGGGCGCGGGTGGGGTGAACGTACCGCTCCAGCGCGCAGCATACTGCGTTGCGTTGATCGCCGGTGCGGGGCCGACGCGGTCCAAGTCCAGATCGACACGAGGTACGGTCGCCATAACGGTCGGTCTTCCGTTGAACGAGGGCTGGTTGAAATACTCCGCGCGCAGCCCAGGTGCGCTGTCCACACCTGACCCAACGTGCAGCGCATCTCGCGGAATCGGCGCGACGACGCCCATGGCCAAAAGACTACCCTGCGCATACCGCAGCGAGGGATAGCGTTCGCGCAGACCTTCCAGCGGCGTCACGGGAGCCGACGCCGTGCCATGGTAGTTGGCCTCCAAAACGCCAAGCATGTCCGCAGACGCACCCACTACGGCGATCTTCGCATCATGCCGCAACGGCAGCGCTCCGTCGTTGCGCAGCAACACGATCGACTCTTCCGCTGCCTTTCTTGCCAGCGCGCGATGCTTCGGGGTGTCGGCCTCGCTTGGGCCGACGGGAGAGCAGTCTGACGGCTCCAGGATGCCCAGTTGCGCCTTCGCACGTAGCAACCGGTGCAGTGCCCGATCGATCGTGGTTTCCGTTACTAAACCCTGCGCAAGCGCATCGTTCAACGATGCATAGGTATTGCCGCAGTTCAAGTCGACGCCGGCGTTCAGCGCAGCCGCGGAACCATGCGCCGCATCTGCCGTGAAATGCTGGTAGTCCGTCAAATTGCCTACGGCGTCGCAGTCGGAAACGACATACCCACCGAAGCCCCAGGCGTCGCGCACCGTGTCTTGTAACAGCGCATGGTTGGCGCAGGCGGGCGTGCCATCCACGGCATTATACGAACACATGATTGCGGTGGAATTACCTTGCGTTACCGCCGCATGAAACGCCGGCAGGTAGGTGTCGGCGAGGTCATGCGTACTGACCTGCGCATTGAACCCATCGCGTCCCTGCTCCGGCCCGCTGTGCGCGACGAAGTGCTTGGGCGTGGCGTCGGCTTTCCGGAAAAACGGATCGTCGCCCTGCACCCCATGGATGAACGCAACACCGAGTGTCGCCGTCAGGAACGGGTCTTCGCCATAGGTTTCCTGCCCGCGGCCCCAGCGCGGATCGCGAAAGATGTTGATATTCGGCGACCACACAGTGAGGCCGCCGTAGCGCGGAGAATCACTGTTCGCATGCTGCTGAAACTTGGCCCTTGCCTCGGTCGAGACGGTATCTCCGACGTCATGAACAAGCGCCGGGTCCCACGTCGCGGCAAGGCCGATTGCCTGCGGAAACACCGTCGCATACCCGTCGCGCGCAAGGCCGTGCAGGCCCTCGTTCCACCAGTTGTACGCGGGCAGGCCGAGGCGTGGAATCGCCGGTGCGCGGTCCTGCAACTGGGCGATGCGTTCGGCGACCGTCATGCGCGCAATCAGCGTATCGATGCGTGCATCGAGAGCTTCGCCGGACGGACGCGGACAGACTGCCTGCGCTCCTACCACTGTTGCAACCAACGCCAATGCTGTGACACGCCACGGCTTCCGTCTCATCCAGATCTCCTATTGCTTCGCTGCGGTCGACGTTGTCGCGTCGGCAACGGACCGCAACGTCAACGCCGATGTCAGTGCCGCAAGCGACGCCGTACTGGTTATGTGTACCTGGCGCGTCTCATTGGGTAGAAGGTCGAAAAAGCTATCGTCGGGTTTCGCATTCGTATTGCCGAAATCCACCTGCACGGCACGCGCAAACACTGGCGAACGCAGTTCCAGCGTGTATCCCGACGCATCCGCGCGCACACTCGACGCGATCGTCGGCACGGATAGCGCAAGATCCTTCGGAGCAGCGAAATACACGGTGTTCAAGGCCACCACGCGACCGTCCTGCTCCAGCGTCAACACGGCAACGGTCGATGCCTTGTCGAACGCGGGCAGGTGCATCGGCTCCACTGCGGTAGACGCAAGAGCAGGAACGCTCATCGGTGTGCGCTGCTCCTTCAGAACCGTCCCATCGAACTGCATGAGTCGCAGATGCACCGTCATGGCGCGCGCCGTTGTTTCATCGGAGACCACATGCACCGACAGGCCGGCATCGGTCGCAGCGGCCGTGATCAGCAGCGGCGCGTAGAAGCGTGCCGCTGCGTACTGCAATGCCTTCCACCGGCCGTAATAATCGATCGACGCCCACGATGCCACCGGCCAACAATCGTCCAGTTGCCAGTAAAGGGTGCCCATGGTCTCAGGTCGCCGTGCGCGCATCGTCTCCACGCCAAATTTGATTGCCTCTGCTTGCATGACCTGGCTCAGGTACACGAACGAGGCGAAGTCCTTCGCCGGCCGGAATTGCGCTGCCAGGTACTGGCGCATACGGTCGTAACCGTGGATGAATCGCTCATGGTTCGCAAGCGCGGGAGAGTTCAGATCCTCCTCGTTGCCTGCGAAAGCACGCACCGTTCGCAGGTCGGGCATGGATTGGAAGCCGAACTCCGAAAGGAAGCGGGGATGATCGTTGGCATAGTCGGTGTAGGGCACGCCGCCGCTCCAGACATTCCAGCTATGCATGTCGCCGTTTTGCTTGCCTTTCGGCACGTCATCGAAGTTCGACCCGGGCGAACTGGGCCAGTACGGCACGCCGTTGCCATAACGCGCGACCGTGCCTTTCAAAATATCGCGGAACATCACGACGTAGTCCTGCCACACGCGCTCACGCTGCTCCGGCGTCACGCTCTTCTGGAATGTGAGCTGGTCGCCCCACGACTTCCACGCGGTTTCAACTTCGTTGTTGCCGCACCATAGCGTCATGCTGGGGTGGTCGCTCAGGCGTTCGACCTGCTCCGTTGCCTCGGCCTGTACGTTCTGCTGAAAAGCCTTGTCGCCCGGTACCATGGCGCCGCCGAACATGAAGTCATGCCACACCATCAAGCCGAGCTCGTCGCACAGGTCGTAGAAGCTATCGGTTTCGTAGTAGCCGCCACCCCACACGCGCAGCATGTTCATGTGCACGTCGCGCGCCGCAGTTAGCACTTCACGCCGGCGCGCATCCGTAATGCTGGGCGCGAAGCTGTCCATTGGGATGAAGTTCGCACCCTTGGCGAACACTGGAATACCGTTGATGACGAAGGTAAAGCTCGTGCCCCATTGGTCCGGCGTTCGCCGCAACTCGACCGAGCGAAATCCGGTGCGCGTCTCTGCCGAGGCAAGCACGTTGCCGCCCCGCACCACGGTCAAGCGAAAACGATAACGGCTCTGCGCACCGTAGCCGTTCGGAAACCACAGCGCCGGATGCTCGATCTGAAAAGGCAAGCGCAGGATGTTGCTGCCCCTGTCCAGCACGACCGGCAGCGTGCGGTCTGGCAGACTGCTGCCATCGGGAGCCTGAGTGCGCAATCGCAGCACGGCAGCGCCGGGCACATCCGCCTCGACCTGCACCTGGGCCTCGCCGGTCGCACGGTCGGCGCTTACCGCATCCTGGCGCAGGTGCAGCAAGGCCACCTTCGCGCCGCTCCACCACTCCAGCCGCACCGGCCGCCACACGCCGATCGTCACAAACTTGGGACCCCAGTCCCAGCCATAGCCGTAAGGCGCCTTGCGCATGTAATGGCTCACCGGATACACACCATGCGCGCGGTCCAGCGGCTCGTATCCTGTGCCCGGAATCACGTACGGCAGGCCTGCCACATACGGTGTGACGCGGTTCGTCGGCGAGTGAAACAGGATGCGCAATACGTTTTTGCCGGCATGCAGCGTCGGTCCCACATCCACGCGCCACGTGCGGAACATGTTGTCGGTCGAAGTCAGCGGAACGCCGTTGAGTGTGATGTCGGCAAAGGTATCGAGACCCTCAAACACCAGCATGCGATGCGTCTGCCGCAGCGCTTCCGCCGGCACGTCGAAGGTGTCGGTGTACTCCCAGTCGGTCAGGGCAATCCACTGCTCCCGCTTCTCGTTGTCGCCGAAAAACGGATCGGGGATAAGCCCCG
>CBAAAH010000074.1:0-10369 GCA_964658865.1 uncultured Granulicella sp. | reverse complement strand
CACCCTTCCACTCGCGCACCACGCCATTCCAGCGCTGCGGCGTTTCCTTCAGAACCTTTGCCAGAAGCTTCTGAATGACGGCCTCTTCTTCGCTGCCCGGTGCCGCATCGATGAACGAACGGTCGCCGTTTTCCAGTTCAAAGCCCTTGTGGATGAGCAGCGTCACGTCGCCACCATCATCCACAACCATTTGTGGTCCAAGGCCGCCGGGGAAGCTGAGCGCCTGGTCCGTGCACCACCAGTACTCCTCCAGCGTCTCGCCTTTCCAGGCGAACACGGGAACGCCCGTGACCGCAATGGCGGCTGCGGCGTGGTCCTGCGTGCTGAAAATGTTGCAGCTTGCCCAGCGCACGTCGGCACCCAGCGCCGTCAGCGTCTCGATCAGCACAGCCGTTTGAATGGTCATGTGCAGCGAACCGGTGATGCGCACGCCGGCCAGCGGCTGCGAAGGCGCATACTTCGCGCGGATGCTCATGAGGCCCGGCATTTCCTGCTCGGCAATGTTGAGTTCCTTGCGGCCCCAGTCGGCGAGTGAGATGTCCGCCACTTTATAAGGCAGGGTTGCCGGGGCGGCAGTCTCAGTCACTTCGTGCGTAAAAACGGCAGTAGCCATGTGTCTCTATCCTCGTCGATGGGATGAACCCGGTGCGGCTTGATCTTCAATCAAAGGCTACCATCGCCACCCCGGCGGCTAACGCGCGCGAGCAGGTTCTTTCGCACTTTCGTTTCCTAAGTGGAAGCACGGCAGTTAAGTTGCGGCCCCGCGCAACTGGCAGGAGTCTCAACCCAAACCTGGCCATTCCCAGTAAGGTTTTGACCACAAAGCATCGTCGATATAGCATCCGGCTATCGGACTGGCCTTGCCGGGCAGAGTCGCAGACCGGATTTCCGGACGATCGAGACGACGCAGATGCGCTTTGGTGATGGGCTAAAGGCAGAACGGGAACGGCGCGGCATCGCGCTCGACGACATTGCTGTGGCTACACGGGTGAGCGTGCGCAACCTGCACGCGCTGGAAGCGGAGCAATTCGCCGAATTGCCCGGTGGTGTGTTCAACCGCGGCATCGTGCGGGCCTATGCGCGCTTTTGCGGGCTGGACGAGGACGTGACGGTGACCGCCTACAGCGACGCGCTGCGGCAGCATGGCGTCGATCCGGAGCAGGAACACGCGGACTGGGCGACCTTTGCGGAAAATGTCGGTCGCAATCGCGAAACACTGCAGCCGCAGCGCCGCTTGCGGTGGTTTGGCGTTGCCGCGATGGTCTTGGCGACGGTGGTGCTGGCCGGGGCGGTGTACGCGCTGCTGTTGCATCGCGGCGTGGTGCCGGTGCCGCCCGGCGTGGAGCGGCTGCTGCATCGCTACGGCACGCGCGCCGCATAAGGTAGTTGCCCGTGGCGGCAGGCCGCGCCCAAATCCGCCGTTTGCGCGATTGGCTTCCATCCGAAAGGCCGAACGGGTAAACTTACCAGACCACTTTCCCCGCACATTTCCCGTGCCGTGAAGTCACCATGGAGGAGTATTTTGTCCAATCGCGATCGTTTCCTGTTTACGTCTGAGTCCGTCACCGAAGGCCATCCCGACAAGATCGCGGATCAGATCTCGGACAGCATCCTGGATGCCTGCTTGGAGCAGGACCCCTATAGCCGCGTCGCCTGCGAGACGCTGACCTGCACTGGCCTCGTTGTCATTGCGGGTGAGATTACGACCAAGGCCTACGTGGACTTTCAGTCGCTGGTGCGCAACACGGTCGCGGAAATCGGTTACACGCACTCAGAATATGGCTTCGATTCCAACACCTGCGCGGTGATTTCGACCATTAACAAGCAGAGTCCCGATATTGCGCAGGGCGTGGATACGGGTGGTGCCGGGGACCAGGGCATGATGTTCGGTTATGCGACGAACGAGACGCCTGAACTGATGCCACTCCCCATCTCGCTGGCCCATCGCCTTGCGGAAAAGCTGAGCGAAGTCCGCAAGAACGGCACCATGCCGTATCTTCGCCCGGACGGCAAGAGCCAGGTCACGGTGGAGTACGCCGAGGTCGGCAAGCCATCGCGCGTGGACGCCGTCGTCATCTCGACGCAGCACGATGAGAACGTCACGAACGAGCAGCTTCGCGCAGAGATCCAGAAGCACGTCATCGAAGCCGTCATTCCGGCGGAACTGTTGGACGGCAACACCAAGTTTCACATCAATCCGACCGGCCGCTTCGTCATCGGTGGACCGATGGGCGACTCCGGACTGACGGGACGCAAGATCATCGTGGACACCTACGGCGGCATGGGCCGTCATGGCGGTGGCGCGTTCAGCGGTAAGGATGCCACCAAGGTCGACCGTTCCGCGGCGTACATGGCGCGTTACGTGGCGAAAAACATTGTGGCCGCCGGCCTGGCCGACCGCTGCGAAGTGCAGCTTGCCTACGCCATTGGCGTCGCCGAGCCGGTTTCCGTGCTGGTCGACACCTTCGGCACGGGAACGCTGGAGCCGCAGCAGTTGACGGAACTGGTTCGCTCGACCTTCCAGCTCACGCCCAAGGGCATCATCGATACGCTGCAGTTGCGCCGCCCCATCTTCAAGAAAACGGCGGCATATGGTCACTTCGGCCGTACCGGCGACAGCTTCACGTGGGAAGCGACGGATAAGGCGCAGACCCTGAAGTCGGGTGCGGGGAAGTTCGAGACCGTCGGCGCAGGCAAGTAGTTTCCGTTTTTCCTTGTCGCTACGCCGCACCTTCGGGTGCGGCGTAGCGTTTTCTCTTCCAAATGCGTTCAGCGTCCGGCAACGGCAGCACGCGCATTGCCGTCCCATGAAAAAACAGGCGGATACCCATGCTCATTCGAAACACCTTCGACATTCGGTTTTTTATGCCGTGCGATACGGCCATGATCGCCCTTCTTCACCTGGACCCTTCGCTCGACGCGAATCTGCGTTCGAAGGACGATCTGATCGTGGAGCATGTGGATACGAATGGCAATGCGAGCAAGATCGTGCCGCGACAGTACATCGATGTGTTCGGCAACCGGTGTGAGCGGTTTGTGGCGCCGTGGGGTTCGCTGAAGCTGACGACGAACAGCCTGCTCGAGATGCCGGACGAAAAGGACCTGCAGCCGATCGACGCCGAGCAGCATGCCATCGACGACCTGCCGAATGAAGCGCTCCAGTTTCTGCTGAGCAGCCGATATTGTGAGGTGGATCGTTTCGCGGGCATCGCATCCGACCTGTTCGGCCACCTGCCCAAGGGCTGGGCGCTGGCGTCGGCGATTCGGGACTGGTCGCACAACAAGGTGCGGTTCGACTACAGCAAGGCGCGCCCGACCAAAACGGCGATGGACGTATTTACCGAGCGCGAAGGGGTGTGCCGTGACTACCAGCATCTGGCCGTGACCATGAGCCGCGCCATGAACATTCCGGCGCGTTACGCCACAGGTTATCTGGGCGACATCCGCCTGCCTTATGCCGGTGCGGGTGATTTTTCCGCATGGTACCAGGTATTTCTGGGCGGCCGCTGGTGGCATATGGATGCCCGGCACAACACGCCGCGCTTTGGCCGCGTGCTGATGGCGACCGGCCGCGACGCCGCCGACGTAGCGATCACCACGTCCTTCGGCGCGGCAAACCTGACCGGCTTCAATGTGGAATCGTATGAGGTAACGGCCGACGGCGAACGCGTCCCACTGCCGCTATACGGCAACTAGCGGCGGCCGGACAGCCGTTTGTTAGACTACCTGCAACCGTGACCATCCCCTTCCCACCGCGCGTGTCGTACTCCCACGCGTTTGCGTTTGGGGCGGTGCTCGCGCTGGGGCTGCTGGCCGAGGGAAATTCACCGCTGGCGTGCCTCATGGTCCTGTGCACGGTACTTGCCGGTACGGCTGGTTTCAACCTGGGCGGAGGGATGCGCAGTCCCACCGGTGCCTACGTCTTTTTCGTGGTGCTGTTTACCGGGTTGCTGGGTGTGCTCGTCAAGCTGGTGTTGAACGAGCCGCTGGTGGAGAACGTTCCCAACGCCGACCAGACCCTGACGATCTACTTTGTCGGCACGTGCATGATCGTGGTCGCGGTGTTCTGCAGCAGGAGCTTTCGCCGCAGAAAGCCGGTCTTAAAAGACAAGCTCACCTTTGCCGGCACGCCGCGCGTGGTGACTGGGTGCTTTGCGGCGGGTGTTTTGTTACCCACCATTATGGATTTCCTGTTTCCCAGCGGTTCCGGGGCACTTGGAACGATTCTTGCGCAGTTGAATATCGCGTTGCCCCTGTGCGTCAGTGTGGGCGTGTACCAGAAAGTACGCCAGACTAACGGCGCAAAAAGCTTCAACTGGCCCAGCTTTCTCGCCTTCGCCTATAGCACCTACATCGGGCTGGTGGGTTTTTCGAAAGAGGGTATTTTCAGCGCCGGCGCTGCGTGGCTGATGGCCTCTGCCGCCGCGCGCATTCGCTTCGGTGCGCTCAAGGCGATGATCGTCGTCGCGTTCGCCCTGGGATCGGTCTATTTGCTGGTGCCCTATGCGCAGTACGGTCGCAATTATCGGCTTTCCTATGGTGCCAATTATGAAAAGTCGAGAGAATTGCTGCGCCACCCGCTGGAAACACGCAAGCTCGCCTACGCGTTGGCGGAGTTCAGGCCGGCCGAGCAGTATCACTGGTACCGCAACGAAGAAGGCATTCTGGACCGGCTGACGCTGGTGCCGATCGACAGCGCGCTGATTCGCGCAACCGATGCGGCGGGGCCCATCGGTTGGACGAACGTCGGGCTGTATTTCATGAATATCCTGCCGCACTTCATCCTGCCCAACAAGCCGGACCTGACGACCGGCAACCAGTACGCCCACGAAATCGGCATGCTTGCGCCTTCAGACCACACGACGGGCATTTCGTTTTCGCCGTTCGCCGAGGCCTATCACCTGGGCGGTTGGGCAGGCGTCATCTGCCTGGTTCCACTGGTCACGTTCGTGATGTTCGTCGCGCTGGATGCGGTGGTGGGCTCCCTCGACGATTCGCCCTGGGGCCTGTTTTTCATTGCGTACTTTGCCCACGGCGCGGCTGAAGGCATGCTGCAGATTCCGGTTCGCATGGCGTCCGTCGGTGTTGAGGCCATCCTTGCCTGTGCGCTTTTCATGATCTACGTGACGCCGGTGATTGCCACCTTCCTGATCGGTCCGGAAAAACGGCCTACGCGCAGAATCGCTCCGGTACGTCCGGTGGTGCGACGTGAAGCCTAAGGGCAGTGCCATGGAGCTCAAGCAGACCTCCTCCTGGAACGCTGCCATGCGTGTGTTTCTTTTGGTGTCGGTCGTGATCTGGGTCGTTGCGGAGATCGGCATCCGGTACTGGCGGCATGTGAATACCGGCGATCCGGGCCGCATGGATCTCCTGTTGCCGCTGGCGGGACACTACGATTTCGGCATCTTCAAAGACCCATTCGACCACTTCAGAACCGAGCAGTTTTACGCACCGCACGACCGGGTGCCGTTCGCCTATCCCGCTACGTCGGGAGTCATCCTTGCGTTTTTCTATAAATTGTTCTCTCAGCCTTACGTTGTTTTTTCCTGGTTCAGTTACACGGTGCCGATCGGTGCCTTAATTCTTACAGCGGTAGCTTTTGTGCGCCGGGGAGTTCGGCCGATCCATGCCGCACTTGCATTGCTCGCGACGTATGTCATGAGTTATCCGTTCCAGTTCGAGTGGCAGCGCAGCAACATCGAAATCGTCATCTTTTTTGTAAGTGCACTTGCGCTCGTGGCTTACTGGCGCGGATGGCATGGGAGCGCCGCCGCGTTGATCGGGTTTATTACCGCCGCGAAACTCTATCCGTTTATTCTGCTGGGCCTGCTGTTTTCTAAACGGAAGTACAAAGAGGTGGCGATCGGTGTCGTCGTCGCGATTGCGACCAATGCGCTCAGCCTCTGGGTTCTGGGGCCAACGTATCGCTTTGCGAATGAATCGATTAAGCTCGGTCTCGCAACGTTTCGCAACACGTTTTTCATGGCGTACATGAACCTGGGGTACGACCACTCGCTGCTAGCGTTGCTGAAGTGCTTTCTGCACCACCCGCAGATGTCCGCGCCCAGCACGTATAGCTCGACGTTGACGGCATACATGGCGACGATGGCGGTCGGCGGCGTGCTGCTGTACATCCTGCGCATCCGCTATCTACCGCGGACGAACCAGGTGATCGCGTTGGTGGTGATTTCCATCCTGATTCCGCCGATTTCGTACGACTACACCCTCATCCACCTGTACTTGTGCTGGGCCGTGCTTGCGCTGTATGTCACTAGGCCCGGCACGGCGACGACCCCCGTGTTGTGGATGTTCGCGCTCTTCGCGGTGTTGATGTCGCCGGAGGGCCCAATTTATTTCATGGACATTCGCATCTCCGGCCAAATCAAGTGCATGGCGCTGATCGCGCTGCTGGGCCTTGCACTGAAGCACCCACTCGCGGAGAACGCAGAACCAATCTGCATCAGCGACACGGCACCGATGCAGACGACGCGGGCGGTGCATTGAGACGCCCTTACGGCAGCGCCGGCAGCGGGAAGATGACGTACATCTGGCGGGGCTCGCCAAAGCTGCTGTTTTGCCGCTACCAGGAAGCACGGTAGGCGCATGCAGGGTAACATTAAGACGAATGAATTCCCTTGTTGTCGGTAACCTGGTGCATCGCCCGTTGCGTTCGCTCATCTCGGCCCTGGCCGTGGCGATCGAGGTCATCATGATCCTGTCCGTTGCCGCCGTCATGATCGGTAAGGTCAACGGCTTCCATACGCGCACCAGCGGCATCGGCCTGGACCTGTTCGTGCGGCCCAACGCGGTCAACAATATGGTCGGCATGAGCCCCGCCGCTGCCAACCTGAAGATCGCGCCGATCCTGCGGCAGATTCCGAACGTCGACGTGGTGTCGCCGGTCAACATCCAGATCACCAGTTCGCTCGACAATATCTACGGCATCGACTTCGCGACGTTCAACGCGCTCACGCCGTTTCATTTCCTGCAGGGCGGACCGTTCACCGGAGCCAACAGCGTCATCGTCGACGATTACGTGGGCAAGGGCCACAAGATCGGCGACCCCATCAAGATTCTGAACCAGGATTTTCTGATCAGCGGCATTGTGGAGCATGGCCGCGGTGGCCGCAAGTTCATCCCGCTGGACACGATGGGCGAACTGACCAGCACGCAGGGCAAGGCGACCGCGTTTTATCTCAAAACGCATGATTCACCCCGGCACCAGGACGAGGTCAAGCAGGCCATCCTCGCGACGCCGGGCATGTCCGGCTACAACGTGCAGACGATCGACGAGTTCCTGTCGCAGATCACGCCGGAGAAGTTGCCCGCGCTGACCACCAGCCTGTACGTGGTGACCGGCATCGCGGTCGTCGTCGGTTTCCTCGTGATTTTCCAGTCCATGTACACGTCCGTCATGGAGCGCACGCGCGAGATCGGCATTTTGAAGTCGTTGGGCGCGTCGAAGAGTTACGTGGTGCAGGCCGTGCTGCGGGAGTCGCTGTTGCTGGCCGCGGTGGGCATCGCCATCGGCGTGGCGTTCAGCTATCTGCTCGGCTTCATTTTGGACAAGACGATGCCGACACTGGACTTCCAGATCAACGGTGCGTGGGTCGTGCGGGGCGTGCTGCTGGCGTTTGCCGGTGCAGTGTTGGGCGCGCTCTACCCGGCGTGGAAGGCCGCGAGCAAGGACCCGATCGACGCGCTGGCCTACGAATAACGCTGAGGGCACAGACTGTGCGGCGGCGACATACGATCGCGCAGCCATCGTTTGAAGTATTCGATCGGTACCGCTGCAACGATACACAACAGCGTGATCCCACCCATCAACGCAATTTTGTCTGCCGCGTGGTCTGGCCGATAGAGGTGCAGCGCGGCGGCGCAGACAAGCATGGGGTAATGGAACAGGTAGAGCGTGAACGTGCTTTCCGCGATCCTGCGAATGGCTCGCGCAGCAGGGGTTTTCTTCGGCAGGAGCATCAGGTCCGAGGCGCACAGCAGCAGGAGCAGCACCGCCCAACTCACTAGGCCCGCCGCGTATTCGAACATCGACGCGCGCACGACCTGCAGATGCAGCAGCAGCAGGGGGTTGGTCATGCTCTGCATGCGCGTAAACCCGGCCGTGATCGGTAACAACAGCCATGCAATCACCGCCACGGCACCAGATATCGCGGCGAGCCGAACCCACGCGGACCGGCCAGGCTGCCGCAACCATTGCCATGCGTCGTAGAGCCAGATGCCGCTCCACCACACCGGCAGCAGAAACAATACCTGCGGGCCGAAGACCAGCGCCGCCGCTACCAGCAGCGCGGCCCGTCGTGCACCACGCGTGAACGTGGCAATGCCGAACAGCACGTAATACGGCACCTCATACCCCAAAGACCAGAACGGTATATTCGACAGGAAAAGGCCTGCATGGCCCCAGGTCTGCGTTACAAACAGTAGCTCCGCCACGATGCGCAGTGGAATGGAACCCCACGGCTGTGGCTGAATCACGCTTTGATAAAAAGCCGGGTTGGCATGCCGCGAGATCGCATCCAGCACGACCGCCAGAGCGATGGCGGGCAACACAACGGAGTACATGCGCGAGGCCCGGCTGACCCAGTAGCGGCTCGCCTGGCGCTCGCGGGTGGCCGTCACAAAGCGAATGACAAAGCCGGAGAGCACGAAAAATCCGGGGACCGCGCCGTTTGCCCAATCGATGAGGTTGGGCCAGCCCTGCGAAAAGAAGGGCAGTGTCGTGTGTCCCAACACTACCACTAGGCACAGGCCGAATCGCAACACATCCAGCAACAGCGATGCCGTCTCCGGCAGGGGATCGATTGGAGCCCGGCGGTGGGCAGGCTGAACCGCCGGCTGCGGAACGGGAGCGATCAAGCGGCGATCTCGTGGGCAGGTTCATCGCCGGCGGGACGCGTGAAATACACCGCCGCGACCAACAAAAAAAACGAAGTCAGCCGAAGCTCTGCCCAGGCAAACGACCATGGGATGCGCCCGTCCAGAAAGCGCTGCAGGTACCAATGGTCGGCGACCAGTGCGAGCACCACCCATGCGGCGGGCTGGGTGCGGTGGCGTAGCGCATGACACAGCGCAAACAGGAAAACTACTTCGTCATAGGGGTGGTGCTTGTAAAACGCAAAGCTCATGACGGCGGTGAGTGCAACCAGCCAGCCGAAGCCATCGGCCGTGCTCTGCAGTCCCGATCGCCGCAGCCAGCGCAGCGCGAGCAGAAGCACCGCCACGTTGAGGCCGATCGCTACGGCGAAGCAGATGGCGGTTAGCTGGGGCGTCGCAACTAGGTTGCCGCCGAGCAGAAACTCCAGTAGATCCATCAGCGTTTGGCCAGGGTCGCCGGTTGGTTGATAGCCTACCCTGGCCACGGCCAGCGGCTCGGTCGATTGCCGCAGCAGCGTGTGCAGGTTGTGCTGCTCGTGAATCCAGCGCCATACCAAAAGCGTGCCGAGAATCGGCGGCAGAAACGTCCACGGCAGCTTGCGCAGGCCGGTCCGCAGGCCTTCGCGCAGCAGGACCAGCAGTGCCATCGCCGGTGCGAAGCTGTACTTCAAATACGACACGCCGACCAGCAGCAGGCCGCCGATGCCGGGTGCGCGCACCGGTCGCTCGGACGTCGTCATCAGCAGCGCCACTGCCCACAGGATCAGCACCAGCAGGTCCTGTTGGCCGTTGCTGATGCTGGTGCGCGTGGGTGCGGCGGCCAGCATGGCACCGGTAATGCCAAGCAGCCAAAGCGGGCTGCGCAGCCTGTAAAAACGCGCCGTCAACACGGCACCGGCAATGGCGAATCCCACGTTGCACGCGGCCCATGCAAGATTCGCTTCCCGCAGCGACATCAGGCCGAACGGCACCAGCAGCACGTAAAGCTCTTGAAGATAGTTCGGGTTCTGCGTCCCCATCAGCAGATTGCCGGGATTGCCCAGCAACGCAATCTGCCACGGGTCGATGTGGCGCAGCAGCAGTCGCTCGGGCGACCATTGAAAGTCCTGCGATCGTGTAAGCGCGAAGTGCATGCCCGCCACGGCAGAGACGAACCCCGCAACCGCCAGTGTCGCCACCAGCAGCAGGAGAGCGAATCGATCGCGCGAGATCGTGCCAGTGGTGGAACGAGACATTGCGCTTGATTCTAATGGACGGCTTTCGGTCCGGCGTCCGTTACTGGCCGGTCATGGAGTGGTGCATGGGTGCAAGGCGATCGCCCAGGTGAAAGCGGTGCCGTTGTACCGGGTGCGCGGTACCGTCACCTTCCACCAGGCGGTACGCCGTATCTGCCGGCAAGCCGTGAAACACCTGTTCCTGCGTGTAGTGCGCCGGCCAGCGTAGGCGTATTTCGTCCACCGCAGCCGCGTGGCCGATG
>CBAAAH010000073.1:0-10411 GCA_964658865.1 uncultured Granulicella sp. | reverse complement strand
GCATGCTGCCTGGTGCTGGGCGACAACATTTTCTACGGTCATGACTTTGCGCGGGCATTGCGCGAGGCCGCGAAGGCGACCGAAGCCGAGGGCAAGGCACACGTCTTTGCCTATGCCGTCACCGATCCGGAGCGCTACGGCGTCGTGGAGTTCGATGCGAACCGCCGCGCGCTGTCGCTGGAAGAAAAGCCGGCGAGGCCCAAGTCGCGCTACGCCGTAACGGGCATCTACTTTTATCCGGCGGACGTGGTGAACCTTGCCGCCGAGATCAAGCCGTCTCCCCGTGGCGAACTGGAAATCACCGATGTGAATAGCCGCTACCTTGCCGCCGACCGGCTACACGTGGGCGTACTTGGCCGGGGCGTCGCGTGGCTTGACACGGGCACGCACGATTCGCTGCTGGAGGCGTCGCTGTTCATCCATACCATTGAAAAGCGGCAGGGGTTGAAGGTGGCCTGCCCGGAAGAGATCAGCTTTCGCATGGGGTGGATGAGCGAGGCGGCACTGACGGAAATTGCAAACAACTACGGCAAAAGCAGCTACGGCGATTACCTGCGCCGCATTGCGCACGATACGGTGTACTGACCACGACGTGAACAGTGCGGCCTGAAGAGGCTTCTTCGTCTGCCCTGTTGTGTGCAGGATGGCACAATGGGGTGGACCGCCTTGCCTTTTCAACGCAGTCTGCGGCTCGTCGCTTTGAGCGCACATTTTTTCGCCGTGTTGCCACTGCGGCAAGAGGTGGGCGTTCCAGTTCGACCCCCTCCGCGTAAACTGGTTTAGCCATGAAGCACGCGCTGCTCGTGAAACTCGGTGCCATTGGCGACGTCATCATGGTGGTGCCGGCGGCGCACCTGCTGCACCTGCAGGGCTACGCCATTGATTGGGTATGCGGCCCCGCGGTGGCGCCACTGCTACGCTGCTATCCGTGGATCAATGTGGTTGTCGCGGACGACCGAACGATCCTGAGTGGCAGGCTGGTGCCCCGTATGCAGGCGCTGCTGCGGCTTTGGCGCACGCTGGCGGCCATGCGCTACGATCTGTGCGCGACTCTCTATTACGACCGCCGCTGGAAGCTGCTGACCCTGCCCGTGCGCGCAGAACACCGAATGATGCTGAACCGCACCGACCGGGAACGTCGCCTTTTGCCGACGCGCCATCATAATGACGAGTTCGCGCGCATCCTGCTGGGCTGGCCGGACGAGGTGCGGCCACAGAGCCTGGCACCGCTGCGACCCGAAAAGCTGCCGACATCGCCGCTGCCTGAACCGCAGGCCACGCGGGTGGCGCTGGTACCGGGCGGCGCGAGCAACTTTGTGCGGCAGCAAACGCTGCGGCGATGGCCAGTGGAGCGATATGCAGCGCTGGCGGCGGCGCTGCTGGACCGGGGCTGCGAAGTGGTGCTGCTGGGTGGCCCGGACGACACCTGGGTGCGCGAGTACTTTGCGCCACACACGCGGCTGATCGACGCCATCGGCACGCTGTCGCTGCCAGAGGTGGTGGCGGTAAACGATAGCTGCGCGCTGGTGGTGACGCACGATACCGGTCCGTTGCACCTTGCCGGGCTATCGCTGGCACCGGTGCTGGCGCTGTTCGGTCCTACCGATCCAGGCAGTTTCGCACCGCGGAGGCCCGGCGTGCGGGTGCTTTGGGGTGGCGAACACTTTGCCTGCCGCCCCTGCTATGACGGCCGCGACTTTGCGCCGTGCCCCAGCAACGGCTGCATGCAAAGCCTTTCGTTCGAACGAATTTTGGCTGCAACTGAAGCAATGCTGAAGGATAGCCTGCCGCAAGGGGTGCATCGATGAGCGGCCGACCCGCCCTTTTTCTGGACCGAGACGGCGTCATCAACGAAGAGATCGGGTACCTGCACCGGTTTGAGGATGTGCGCTTCGTCGAAGGGATCGTGCCTCTGGTACAGACGGCAAACCAGCTTGGCTATTTCGTTTGCGTCGTAACGAACCAGGCGGGAATCGGTCGCGGCCTGTATACGGAAGAGCAGTTTCAGCAGTTGATGCGGCAGATGCGCGCCGCACTGGAATTGCAGGGCGCGCGCCTGGACGCGGTGTATCACTCGCCGTTTCACCCCGAGCACGGCCTTGGCGAGTACCGGCGCGAGACGGCCTGCCGCAAGCCGTCGCCGGGCATGCTGCTACGTGCGGCCACGGAACACGGCCTGGATCTGGGACGTTCCGTGATGGTGGGCGATCGCTGCAGTGACATGGTTGCGGGAGCGGCGGCAGGCATCCCGCAGCTCTACCTGGTCAACAGCATGGAACGCTGCACCGATATCCGCTACGACACCATCGATAACCTAAATCCGGTAACCTTGCATCTGACAGAGAAAGCTCACGGAATTTCAACCCATGAACGGCGCGGGTGAGCCCAAAGCGGAATGGGTGCCGCTCACTGTTAAATCTTGAAGGGGTACCCGGAACTTTATTGAACAGGAAGGGTTTCGAACTTAGACTGAAATCAAACAACTTTGAACCGGCGTTCGATGACACCGTTGCACACTTTTCCGACACCCTGCGCAGAAAGGGTAAAGACTTCGCTCCACTTCGAGTGCAGGGCAGTTTATCTTCCCCACGTTTGGGCCAGTGACAGGACAGCATGACGCTTGAGCAACAGGGCGGCGGAACAAGCACGAGCACCACGGATTTCGCCTACGAGCTGCACAGCTTGGGGACCGGCGGTGTTGCCGCACGTACACCGTCGAAGGTAACCAGCCCCGCGGATAACTTTCGCTATGCCGTGGTCAAGCGAGCGCTGGACATTACTATCGTGGTGCTGTTGTCGCCTCTGCTGCTGCCGGTAGTTGCGATTCTGCTGCTTGCGGTCATTCTGGGATCGCCGGGGCCGGCCTTCTTTTCTCACCGGCGGCTATGCCGGAACGGATCGTTCTTCTCCATGTGGAAGTTTCGTACCATGTGCGTCAACTCCGCGGAGGTGCTGGAGCAGCATCTGAAGCATTATCCCCTGGAGCGGCAGGAATGGTTGCGCACGCACAAGCTTCGCAAAGACCCGCGAGTAACGCCGCTGGGCAATCTGCTGCGCCGCTCGTCGCTGGATGAGTTACCACAGGTATGGAATGTGCTGACTGGCCGGATGTCACTGGTGGGTCCACGACCGATCGTGGCGGCAGAGGCGGAAAAGTATGGCCGCAGCTTCGGTCACTATCTTGCGGTAAAACCGGGCATTACCGGTTTGTGGCAAACATCGGGACGATCCACCCTAACATATGCCGAACGAGTCGCCCTGGACCGGCATTACGTAGAAAACTGGTCACTTTGGCTCGATATGAAAATTCTGTTTCGCACAATCGGAAAAGTCGCAAACTCCGATGGTGCCTATTAGCGCCTAACACTTTCTGCCTGCTGGAATCCCTTGTCGCAATGTCCATTCCTACCCAAATCATCGGTGCGGCGATGCTGGAAGCACGTTACGATTAGATGACGCACGTGGAAATTTCCGCTTCTCTACGGCAGTTTGAAGTCTGTGTCGCTCCCGTGGAGGTCGCTTTTTTCCATCATGCGTGTCGCCCTGCTTCATCATTGGTTTGTTACCCGCGGTGGCGGCGAACGCGTTGCCGAATGCATGGCCGCTCTGTTGCCGGGTGCGGACTTGTTCTGCCTCGTATGCACCAGGGATTCTTTACCCGCTTCGATGGCGCACCGCAAGGTACACACCTCATTTTTGCAGTACCTGCCGCGTGCGCGCCACTGGCATCGGCACCTGATGCCGCTGTATCCCGCAGCCACACGGTCGCTGGATTTGCGCAGGTATGACTTTGTCCTCTCCTCCGATTCCGGACCGGTAAAGGGTGCGCGCAAGCGGCCAGATGCTTTGCATGTGTGTTATTGCCATTCGCCCATGCGCTATCTGTATGACGGCTTTGAGTTTTACCAGCGCGGCATGGGCCGGCTGATGCGACGCATATTTCGCGCGATGGCACCACGGGTACGGCGGTTCGACCAACGATCGGTCCCGAATGTGACGGAGTTCATCAGCAACTCCCACTACGTCGCCGAGCGCATCCAGCGGCTGTATCACCGGGAAAGTACGGTCATCTATCCGCCGATCGACACGTCGCGCGCCCGCACCAACCCACCGGAGGACCATTACCTGTGCGCCGGCCGGCTGGTGAGCTACAAACGCACGGAACTGATGGTGCTGGCATGCGAAAAGCTCGGTCGCAAGCTGCGGGTCGCGGGTGCCGGCCCGGAGATCGAGCGCCTGAAGAAGATGGCCGGGCCGTGGACCACGTTTCTGGGCGAACTGGCGGACGAGCAACTGTGGGATGAGTACAGCCGCTGCAGGGCCCTGCTGTTCTCCGCGGACGAAGACTTCGGCATGGTGCCGCTGGAGGTGCAGGCGTGCGGCCGGCCGGTGATCGCGTTCGGCTTCGGGGGTTCGCTGGAAACGGTGCGCGCGGAAAACCCGCCCACGCGCTACGCCCCGCCCAACGCGGCATGGGACGAGCTGGCGCGCACGCATCCCACAGGCATGTATTTCACCCCGCAGACCGGCAACGCCTTGCTGCGGGCAATCCTGCGTTTTGAGGCGGAGGAGTCGCGGTATGATCCTGCGACGGCGCAGGCGTATGCCGCCCAGTTCGACACGCCGATTTTTCTTGCAAACCTGCGTGCCTTCCTTGTGGCAAAGGTTCCCGGCATCGAGAGCGAACTGGTGACGGTGGAACAGGCCATGCAGACGCTGCTCGGCGCACCTTCCGTAAGCTGAACACATGCAAGCTCTGCGCGACCTGCTCCGCTCTTCCCTGCGCAAGTCGCTCAGCGGGTTGGAACCGCTGGACCGGCTCGCCTCCGCCTGGCCGGTGGCTGCCGGGCACGCCATCGCCGAGCGGTCGACCGTGACGCGGCTGGAAGGCACGATCGCCATGGTGGAGGTTGCGGGCGGTGCGGTGTGGCTGCGTCAATTGCGCGAGATGACGCCGCAACTGCGCGGCGACCTGGCCAAGATCAGCGGTGTGCCGCTCACCGATATACTGTTCGTAGCGCCCGGCCCGCCGCGAAGTTCGCGCGAATCTGCCGGTCCGCGCAAGGACACGTGACGCCGATGCCCGACGCAACACCGCACACTCCCGTTTCGCTGGAAGACGTTCGCCACGTCGCCGCGCTTGCAAGCCTGCAGCTCACCCCCGAAGAAGAGCCGCGCATGCAGCACGACCTGAACGCGGTGCTGGGCTACATTGCCTCGCTCAACGAGCTGGACACGACCGGGGTGGAGCCCATGGCGCAGGTAAGCCAGATTCTGGACCTGCCGGCGGCGGCGGCCGGCGCCGCCCTGCGGCTGGATGTGGAAAAGCCCTCGGTCGACCGCGCCACCGTGATGCGCGAGGCACCCGAAACGGACGGCCGCTTCTTCAAGGTACCCAAAGTCATTGAGCGGTAAGAGGTGCGAGTCTGGCGTGGGAAGAGTTAAGGATCGTCTGACCAGGCGAAGCCGGTCGACTGCAGACGAGCATGAACGACACATTCAACTCCCAACGAAGACTTCTTCGAACTCAGCTCCAACTCTACGTTCTCCTAACTTCCAACTCCTCCCAACTTCCCGAGATCCGATGAACTTCGAAGACCGCACGATTTCCGCAATCCGCGACGGCATTGCCGGTGGCAGCCTTTCGGCCACGGCGCTGGCGACGGAACAACTGCAGCGCATTCGCACCCACGACCAGATCGCCGGCGAGGAGATCAACAGCTTTCTGTCGCTGAGCGAAGATCGTGCGCTGGCCCAGGCGGCTCGCATCGACACGCTGGCGAAGGCGGGTGACGCGCTGCCGGTGCTGGCCGGTGTCCCCGTGGGCGTGAAGGATTTGCTGGCCATGCAGGGTGCGCCGGCGACGGCTGGATCCGCGATCCTGAAGGGCTATCACCCGCCCTACGACGCGACGGCCGTAGCGAAGCTGGAGGCGGCGGGCGCGGTTCTGCTGGGCAAGTGCAACTGCGACGCGTTCGGCATGGGATCGTCGAACGAGAACTCGGCGTATGGGCCGGTGCGCAATCCGCGCGCGCTGGACCGGGTTCCCGGGGGATCGAGCGGCGGCAGCGCGGCGGCGGTCGCGGCGGGGTTCTGCGCGGCAGCGCTGGGCACGGATACCGGTGGGTCGATTCGGCAACCGGCGGCGTTTTGCGGCGTAGTAGGCGTGCTGCCGACGTATGGCCGCGTCTCTCGCTATGGACTGATCGCGTATGCCAGTTCGCTGGACCGCGTGGGTCCGTTTACGCATACCGTGCGCGACGCCGCGACGGTGCTGGGCGTGCTGAGCGGGCAGGACGCGATGGATGCGACGAGCTCGCACCAGGCCGTGGGCAATTACGTTGCGGCGACGGAGCAGCCGGTCGCGGGTATGCGCATCGGCATCCCCAAGGAGTACTTCGCCGACGGCCTGGACGACGAGGTGCGCTCCGCGGTGGAAGCTGCCGTGAAGGCACTTGAGGCGCAGGGAGCGATTGTCGTGCACCTTCGCCTGCCACACACAACCTACGCCATTCCAACGTATTACGTGCTGGCGACGGCGGAGGCGAGCTCCAACCTTTCGCGCTTCGACGGGGTACGCTTCGGCCACCGATCAGAAAAAGCGGATACGCTCTCGAAGATGTTCCGCGACAGCCGGGAAGAAGGCTTCGGGGCGGAGGTGAAGCGCCGCATTCTGCTGGGAACGTATGCGCTTTCGGCTGGGTATTACGACGCGTATTATCGCAAGGCGCAGCAGGTGCGCATGTTGATTGCGAAAGACTTTATGGCCGCGTTTGCCGACGTGGACGCGCTGGTGACGCCGATGACGCCCACGCCGGCATGGAAGCTGGGCGAAAAGACAGACGACCCGCTGAGCATGTACCTGGCGGACGTGTACACGGTGGCGGCATCGCTGGCGGGCATCTGCGGTGCGTCGGTACCCTTTGGGCAGAGCAGCACGGGTTTACCGATCGGCGTGCAACTATTGGCCGGGCACTTTCAGGAAGAAAAGCTGTTTCGCGCGGCGGCGGCGGTGGAAAAAGCCGGACGCGATCAGTCCGCATAACTCTGGTTGCTCCATGTCTCGATTCTGAGACATGGGGCAACCCTTTTTGCCTGTATCGGAAAACGCCGGCGGCGGACTCGCGCAACATCTTTCGCAGGGCGGTGTTCCTCTTAAAGCACAGTGGAGGTGCAGCGATGATCAAAGCGATTGCAACATGGATGACGGGCGCAGCCCTTGCAGGTGCGCTGCTGCTTGCCGCTCCGCACAAGGCCGAGGCGCAACGTGTTGGCTTTGGCATCAGTATTGGGGGACCGGTGTACGGCGGCGGCTACTATGGCCCCGGATACGGCTATGACTATGGCGGTCCTTACGCGTACGGACCGCCCTACTACGGCAGGTATTACGGTGGTGGCTACGGTCGCCCCTACTACGGTGGCTATGGCTACCACGGTGGTTACGGCGGATATCGCGGGGGCTATGGCCGGGGTGGGTATGGTGGTCGTGGGTACGGTGGCAGCGTTCGAGGCTACGGTCGCCGGTAAACAATGCGGAACAGATGGGTTCGAGGCCGGTGCCACAGCGCACCGGCTTTTCTGTTTCCGCTTACGGCTGCACTACCCGGTAGTACGGTTCGGGCGAGGCGCAGGAGCGGCACAGCGTTTCACCTTCGACCATGACTTCGCGCTTGTAGTTGATCCCCTCGCCGCAGCGGCTGCAGGTGACACGCGGGCCCTTGAAGCCGGGAAATTCGTTGGGCGGTAGCGGTACTTCGACCCACTGCACGGTAAAGAGTTCGTCGTCCATCAAGTCGCGGTAGGCCGTCATTTGCTGCCGGTTCTTATCCGCAATGTGCGGAAACCGCTGTCGAGCAAGGTCTTTTGAGCTTTCACGGGCGGCGACGCGGACACCACCGTAGAGGTCGTTATCCAATGCACGCGTGAGGTCGACGAAGGTCGCGGCCATTTTGCCGAAATCCACAAACTTGAGGGCGCGCTTGCCCAGTCGGCAGCCGGTCACGACGCCGATGGCGTCCGTGGCGCAGCGGTCGATTTCAACGAAGGTCACCAGGCGTTTGCGCTCCGCACCGCGCGGGTCCGTGACGCCCAGCAGCGCGCACGCGTGCATGGCCATGCGGACGCCGAGCACCTGTCCCGCGCACAGGTGGCCGTGCGCGAGGGCCGCCGCCTCAAGCAAAGGGTCGAGCGCCAGCGGATTATTCGTCATCGGCGTCGCCTTCCTCGATCAAGGCGGTGGACGTGCCGACCACATCGAAACTGACCGCCGTGCTTCCGGTGGGCTGCAACGCGACGCGCATGGGTTCGCGCTGCCACTTCGCCGGGGTGCAGACGGGACGCACGCGCTCCGTTTGTGGCCACTTGCCGATAACCTTATTTACTGCCGCTTTGCGCGCGCCGATCTGCCACGCAATCGCCGTCAGGCCGCCACCTTTAGCCGTGTGCACGCCGCAGTACGCCGCGAAATCGCGATACCAAACCACGTCGCTCACACCGGCGTCGAAATCCGGCAGGTGCAGCGCGGTCACGCGGCCGGTCACGCGGTCGACCATCACCCACGGGCCAGGCTGCCACACCCAGCGCGCGCCGCGCTCTTCGGGCAGCGTGTCGTTCACGTGCAGCACACGTTGCACGACGAAGGTGCGCTCCGTCACCTCGTGCGGATCGCCGGTGGTCCAGTCCTTTTGCCGGGTATCGACGTACAGGGCGCGAACTTTCAGCGTACCGGCCTCGTCGCTCTTGTCCTCTTTGGTTACATCGGCGGCGACAAAGGGCACGTGCCGCACCGGTCCGAGTGAAACGGCATGGGTGCGCGGCGGTTTCGCCGGCCTGGCTTCCGGCTTGTCCGTCGCCCGCAGCGGCACGGCAACGGTTGCGAGCAGCAACCAATGGGCGAAGTGCTTCATGCCTCGCAGATTAAGCCCCGGCAGGGCAATGCGCAAAGTTTGCGCGTGCGCGTGGCGGCGCGTTCCGTGAAAAGTTGCGGCCATGCGTACCCGGCAAGATTCCCCGCGAACACGGAAGAGATTTCCGTATAGGAGGCCTTTTGTGCCGCATGCACGCGCGTAAGATGACCGTAGTGAACTTCGCGGCGGCGTGACCGTTCCGCAGCCGGTAATTTTAGACCGTCCATTTTCGATTTGCCCGAAAGGAACCCTCCGACTCATGTGGAAACCGAACACCCCCGGCAGCCCGGCTACTCCCTCTACCCCAGACCCCATGCGCCCCACGCCGACGCCGGCCCAGCCGACCAGCGGCTTTGAGTCGCCCAGCACCCGTACCGCCACACCGCAGGCGGCCGTTGCCACCGGCGAGCAGGCCACCATCGGCAAGTCGCTCATGATCAAGGGCGAAGTCACCGGTTCGGAGTCGTTGTACATCGACGGCCGCATCGAAGGCACCATCACCCTGCCCGGCAATCGGGTAACCGTGGGCCGCAACGGCCAGGTCGCGGCAAACATCTCTGCCCGCGAAATCGTGGTGCTGGGCAAGGTGCGTGGCAATTGCCAGGCATCCGACCGCATCGACATCCGCTCGGAAGGTTCGCTGACCGGCGACGTTGTCGCGGCGCGCATCTCAATTGAAGACGGTGCATTCTTCAAGGGCGGCATCGACATCCGCAAGCCCGGCGCGAACGAAGCCGGCGCACCCGGACGCCCCGCAAGCGTGACCAGCATCACCGAGCCGGTTGCGGTCGAGTCCGCGTCGTAACGATTTTTGCGTTTTCACAGAAAGGCCCCTCCCGCGTGGAGGGGCTTTTCTACGTGCCGTGTTTTCTAAAACAGTGTGGGCCTGTCGTACTGCGCGGCCTTGACCGGTGGCGCGATGCCCAGATGTTCGTAGGCGAGGCGAGTGGCGACGCGGCCCCGTGGGGTACGGTTCAGGAAGCCGATCTGCATCAGGAACGGCTCGTACACTTCTTCCAGCGCGTCCTCTTCTTCGCCCAGCGCGGCGGCGAGCGTGTTGAGGCCGACGGGGCCGCCGTCGTACTTTTCGATGATGGTGCGCAACAGGCGGCGGTCGAGTTCGTCGAAGCCGTGGGCATCCACTTCCAGCAATTCCAGGGCGGCTTTTGCCGTGGGCAGGTCGATGACGCCGGCGGCGCGCACCTGGGCGAAGTCGCGCACGCGGCGCAACAGGCGATTGGCGATGCGCGGGGTGCCGCGCGAACGCATGGCAATTTCCGCCGCGCCGTCCGTGTCGACCTGCACGCCGAGCACTTCTGCCGAGCGTTCGACGATAAAGCGGAGTTCGTCGTCGGTGTAGAACTCCAACCGCAACAGGATGCCGAAGCGCGACCGCAGCGGCGACGACAGCAGACCCGGTCGCGTGGTTGCGGCGACGAAAGTGAACGGCCGAATCTCCATGACATGGGTGCGTGCGGCGGGGCCCTGGCCGATGATGATGTCGA
>CBAAAH010000072.1:7920-10441 GCA_964658865.1 uncultured Granulicella sp. | reverse complement strand
ATGCGTAAAGCGGATGCCTTCCACTCCTTGCAGCACGTTGAGCGCATCCAGAAGGCCGGACCGCTTCGGGTTGGGAAGGTCGATCTGTGTCAGGTCCCCCGTAATGACGGCCTTTGACCCCATGCCCAGGCGCGTGGTGAACATCTTCATCTGTTCGATGGTGGTGTTCTGTGCTTCGTCCATGATGATGAAGGCGTCGGAAAGCGTGCGGCCGCGCATAAAGGCAAGTGGCGCAATCTCGATGATGCCTTTTTCCAGCAGCTTGTCGACTTTTTCCTTGTCCAGCAGGTCGTAGAGCGCGTCGTACAGCGGCCGCAGGTATGGATCGACCTTTTCCTGCAGCGAACCGGGCAGAAAACCGAGCCGTTCGCCGGCTTCAACTGCGGGCCGCACGAGAATAATGCGGCTGACCTTTTTAGCCATGAGTGCGCTTGCCGCCATGGCGACGGCGAGGTAAGTTTTACCGGTACCTGCCGGGCCGATGCCGAAGGTCATGTCGGCGGCTTCGATATTTTCCACGTATTTGCGCTGGTTGGTGGAGCGCGGGTTGACCATGCGCTTGACGCCGGTGGCGGTGCGCTGTCGGCCGCTGTCGACGATCTGCTTCAACGTGACATCGGGATCGCTGAGCGCGAGTTTGACGAGGGCGTTCAGCTCCGGTCCGGCAAGTTGCACGCCACTGCGTCGCAGCCCGTCGAAGTCGCTGAAGATGCGTTCTACACGGGCGACTGCTTCTCCTTCTCCTTCGATCTGCAGCCCATTGGAGCGCAGGTCGATGGTGACGCCGAGGGTCTGTTCCATAAGGTGCAGGTTTTCGTCACGCAGGCCGAAAAGTGCTTCGGTGCTGGGGGAAATCTCAAGCGAGCTCTTGACGCGAGTAGGGACCAAGTTGGGCTATGCCTCCGGTTGACGGTGCGTTGGCGTACACAGTTTGGATGGTTGAAAGAGGTGCTCCGGTTCGCACGGACGCAAGGCAAGGCAGGGTTCGCGCGCGGTACGAGACGGGTTGGCGTGGGTCACCAAATCGATTCGAAGTTGGGGTGAGAATAGCGCTGAGGGTGGGGATCGTCAAGGACGAAAGCATGGTTGCCGGTGCAAAACAGGGACAGGATGCCCGGTTGCACTTTCGCGCAATCTTCGATAAGGTAAGAGGGTTGCGTTGTGTGGGCAGGCGATGTGCTGGCTGCGGAGCGCTAGAACCCACGTGACCGATGGCGAAGGCCTCGGGTACCGATAGAGAAGAGAGATTCGATGGCAAATCATGTTTCATCCCTGAAGCGCGCGAAGCAGACCCTTGCAAAAACGGCAGTAAATCGCTCGAATCGCAGCAAGCTGCGTGGCAGCTTACGCATGATGCGTGAGGCCCTGACGAAGGGTGACGCGGGTGTGGCAAAGGAGCAGTACCGCTCGACTGTGTCCGTTCTGGATAAGGCTGTGCAAAAGGGCGTGCTGCACGATAACACGGCATCGCGCTACAAGAGCCGCCTGAACGCACGCCTGAAGACGCTTGCACTTAAGATTGCTGCGTAAGACTGTATCGCTCTGCATTTGACCGGAAGCACGGAGACTCTCTCCGTGCTTTCGTCGTTTGTGTCAAATTGCGGGTTAGACTGAGGGCACATGCTGCCGATCGATCATACCCCGGGCCTTGTCACTGAGATTGCCGCTGGGCGTGAAGAGAAGATACCCGCAGGCAAGCTGGCGGTGGTGCAGTACGTCGTGATGGCGGTGCTGCTTGTGCTGCTCGTCGGGCTGTGGCGGCTGCAGGTGTTGAACGGCGAGGACTACCGCGCGCTGGCTGAGGCAAATCGCGTGCATAAGGTGCCCATTCTGGCACCCAGAGGCAAATTGCTGGATCGCGAAGGCCGTTTGCTGGTCGACAACTACTCTTCCGTGGCATGTTTCCTGCTGCGTGAGCAGATGAAAGACCCCGAGGCGGAAATCCGCATGATCGCCGACGGTCTGCACCTCTCCATCGAGCAAGTGCAGGACACGCTGCGGCACTTCCAGTACTCCCCGAAGTACCAGCCCATACCCCTGAAGACGGATATCACGCCGGACGAGCAGGCTTTCATTGAGGCACACCGCAATGAGCTGCCGGAACTGGAGTTGCTGGAAGAGCAGCGGCGTCTCTATCCGCGCGACGGCTTCGCGGCACATTTGATCGGCTACGTCGGCGAAATCAGTGAGCAGGACCTGGCGCTGCCGAAATACGCATTTTACGAGCCGGGCGATGTGGTGGGCAAGAGTGGCGTGGAGCAGGCGTACGACTCGCTGCTGCGGGGCGTGGACGGATCGCGCGACCTGATCGTGAACAGCCACGGCCGTGAAATTGGCCGGCTGGGCGAGGAATTGGCGCAGCCGGGCAAAGACCTGCGGCTGACGATCGACCTTGACGTGCAGACTGCGGCGGAAAAGGCGCTGGAGGGCAGAAATGGCGCAATTGTCGCCATGGACCCGCATACCGGCGAGATCCTCGCGATGGTGTCGCGGCCGGTCTTCGACCCCAACCAGTTTGCCG
>CBAAAH010000072.1:0-7910 GCA_964658865.1 uncultured Granulicella sp. | reverse complement strand
GCCGTGCGCCTGACGCAGAGCTATTGGAAAAGCATCATCACCGACCCCGAGCATCCGCTGCTCAATAAGACCATCCAGGCGCAGCTTGCACCGGGGTCCACCTTCAAGATCATCATGAGTGTTGCCGGACTGGAGCAGGGCATCGCCGAGACCGAGCATGTGAACTGTGCCGGTGGGATCGACCTTTACGGCCACTTCTACCACTGCGATGCGCACCACGGTGGTGTCGATATCGACCATGCCATTCCGTGGTCGTGCGACGTCTTCTATTATGTGCTGGCACAGCGGCTGGGAATCGACACGATCGCACGTTACGCGACGGCGTTCGGCCTGGGCCAGAAGACGGGCATCGATCTGCTGGAAGAAGCGAGTGGAACCATGCCGAGTACCGCGTGGAAGATGAAGAACTTCCACCAGCAGTGGTATGCCGGCGAGACGATCTCTGTCGGCATTGGACAGGGTGCGATCGCGGCTACGCCGATGCAGATGGCGCGTGCGATCGGCGGCATCGCCAGCGGAGGCGCGATGAAGCGGCCGCATGTGGTGTTCGACGATGAGGTACCGGCAGAGCAGCGCGAGGCTTACCGCGAGACCTTTCCCGGATCGGGTGAGAAGACAGTGCCGATCAATCCTGCCGTTTGGCAGACCGTGACGGAAGGCATGGCTGCGGTGACCAGCTACGGAACCGCAGCTCCCGCTCATTTGGAAGGCATCGATTTTGCCGGAAAAACGGGCACGGCGCAGGTCATGAGTCACGACGCCCTGGCACGCAGCGGCAAGGGCAAAAAGACCGAGCCGAACTCCTGGTTCGTCGGCATTGCACCGCGCCGCAATCCGGATATCGTGGTTGCCGTGCTTTGGGAGAACGGCAACTGGGGCAAGAATGCCGCGGCGCTCGCGTCGCAGGTGATCCGTGCCTTTGTTGAGAAGCAGCGCGGTAGGGAGCACAACCTGTTGCAGGCAAAGGCGGCAGAACCGGCCGCCCCGACCATCGGCGTGGGTACAGGCGTGCCGTATGCCCCAGTGCCGGAGCAGCCGGCGCAGAAGAAGGATGAGTCTCATTCCACCGCTCAGGTCTTGCAGCCGGTACCGGCAAAACAGTCGCGGGTTGTTGCGGCTTCACGTTTCGTGCCGATTCCCGTGGGGCAGTAGATCTGGCTCGAACCGTGCGTGCGCTGTCGTTCAGTGTGCCCTGACGTCGCCTACTCCCATTTGCCACAGTGCAGAATAGAGGCAGATGTTTCGTTCCAAATTTCGCGATTTCGACTGGATGCTGCTCGGGCTGGTGGTGCTTATGAGCGTGCTGAGCGTGTTCGAGATTTACTCGGCGACGCTGCACACCAAGTTTCACGGCTTCCACACGCGGCAGATCGGCTTTCTGATGGCCGGTCTTGCCGTGATGTTCGTCGTGTCCATGGTCGATTACCATAAGCTGATCGACTGGGCACCGTGGGCGTATGGCGCCAGCATCTTCTCGTTGCTGGCTGTGCTTGTGGCGGGGCAAAAGGTGCTGGGTGCGCGGCGGTGGATTCGACTGCCCGGCGGCCTTCACTTTCAGCCGTCGGAGTGGGTGAAGCTGGTGCTCATCGTGATGATGGCGCGCTACCTTTGGGGTCTGGTCGGTCGGGAACTCGACTGGCGCGAGATTGGCAAGGGGTTTGCCCTGGTCGGCTTTCCCATGCTCTTGGTTTTGAAGCAGCCTGATCTTGGAACATCGCTGACCTATGTGCCGATCCTTCTGGTGGGGCTATTTCTCGGTGGTATCACGTGGAAGCGCGCGGCGATTCTGGCCGTCACGTTTCTGGTGCTGATCGGCGGCGTTTGGAAGAGCGGAAAGATCTTGAAGCCGTACCAGAAGGCGCGGCTCACCAGCTTTCGCCACCCAGAGGACGACCCCAAGGGATCGGGCTACCAGGTGCGGCAGTCGCTCATTGCCGTGGGCTCCGGTGGTATCTGGGGCAAGGGCGCTACCAAGGGAACGCAGACGCAGGGCGATTTTCTGCCGATTCCCTACACCGACTTTATCTTCGCCGCACTTTGTGAAGAGCATGGATTTGTGGGTGCGGCACTGGTGCTGTTCCTCTACTTCCTGATCCTGCTGCGGCTGATCCAAAACGCACAGACCGCCGCCGATCCGCCGGGAACCTTCCTGGTCATGGGCGTAATGGCGGTGATTTTGTTCCAAATTGCCGTGAACGTGGGCATGGTGGTCGGCCTGATGCCGGTCACCGGCATTCCCCTGCCATTGCTGAGCTATGGCGGATCGAGCGTGATCTTCACTTTTTTTGCATTGGGCATGGTGATGAACGTGCGCATGCGGCGGTTTGTGAACTGATTCGCCGCCCCATTTGTGACGCTGTTATGAATGGCAGTGGCGCGCATGCGGCGGAATGTTGCACAATGCAGGTAGCAGAAGTGTTTCTGCCGACGATGGTCGCGGAGGCGCTGAGCCGGTTCGCCGAGCGATGTCGCCGGCACCGGGAATAGGTGCCGAGGCTGGCACGACACGTTTTTGCAAGGTTTTTGAACGAAGTTTACGCAATTGATTATGAACGGCCGGCGAAAGTGACCAGGGGTCCTGCGCGGCGGGTAGAGACAGAAAGCAACGGTGTTGCCGGACGGGAACGTTCCATCCTGCCAAGTGCGGGAAGTGAGAACACAAACTCCGGAGAGTACCGAATGAGGTTCGATGTGGTAGGTGTTGTGCAGTGCAGTGATGGCCCACCCGGCGGAAATTCCGCTGCGGTGGCTCTTGTCGCTGTGCCGGACTGCACCGGGTGTGCGGTTGTCGCGTTCCCTCCACCGTTCCAGCCGACTGAGTCTGCCCGCTTCGGAGTGTAGCGAACCACAGGCCAGTGCCTGCACGCTGCATGCCCGTGACACTTTTCGCCAGGCGGAAAGAGTACCGGAATGTCGAAAGAAATTTATATCTCCACGACGCCGCACGAAACGCGGCTGGCCATTGTGGAAGACGAGCAGTTGGCCGAGGTGTACTACGAGCGTGAGAACGAATACACGCTTGCGGGGTCGATTTACAACGGCAGGGTGACGCGTGTGCTGCCCGGCATGCAATCGTCGTTTGTGGATATCGGTCTGGAGCGCGATGCGTTCCTGTACGTCACCGATTTTATGGAAGAGCAGGGTGACGCGGCCGACTTCGACGCGGAAGGTGGCCGCAAGTCCCAGGCGCCTCGTGAAGCATCGACCGATGCACCGCGTGAGCGTGTGCGCGAAGAAGGCGGACGTCGAGGCCGCAATGGACGTGACCGTGGCGAGCGTGGGAACCGGGAGCAGGCACGCCCCGCCGTTGCGGAGAGCGATGAGACCTCGCTGTTTGAAGAGCCGATTGCGCCCAAGCCGGTTGAAGTTTCGGCGCTCACCGAGGTAAGCGGCGACGAAGCGATCGAGGAGCAGGGTAGCCGCCGCTGGCGTGGCCGCCGTGGCCGGCGCCGCGGTCGTGGTGGGCGCGACGGAGCATCGCCTCTGGCGGGGGAAGTAGAAGGCAACACCGAACCGATCGAGATTGCCTCGGAGCCGGAGCATGAGTCTGCGGAAGAGCCGGAGCGTTTGTCGCTTGAGGGTTCCGCGGCAGTGCCGGACGACGGTCCGACGACTGGTGCGATTGAGATCGATGTGGATGCGGAACCCCGTGCGCCTGAAGATGGATCCGGCGAACCTCGGCGGTTCGGCCGTGACCGGAACCGTGGTAGTCGCAATCGTGGTGGTCGCGAGGACCGTGGCCGCGGTCGGGAAGACCGTCCGCGCCGTGAGGAGTTCCAGCCGTCCTACAAGGCAGAGAGCGACATTGCGGCAATAGAGCCGAGTGAGGCGGAGCCTGCGATCGAGGCGATCGTTCTGCCCGGTGAATCCATACGCAAGTACCGCGATCCGGCCGAGGTGGCCGCCGAGGATGCGGCTCGCCGTCCAGCGCACGCCGCAGAAGTTCTGACGCCGACAGTGCCGGCGATCGAAATTGCCGGATGGGATGGTGGTTCGGTATTGCCGGGTGAGACGCTTTCGCGTCATCGCAACCGGGAGCCGCACACTGCGCCGCGCCGCGAGGAGTCTCGGGAGGGCGGACGCCGTGGTGGACGGTCGGATCGCTTTGAGAGCCGGCCAGTTCCTGTAGCGGAAAAACAAAAAGAGTTTGAGGCTGAACATGGTTCCGCTTCGCTGGAGCCTGTGGAATTGCAGGCCTATGCGCTTGCCCCCGTGTCGGTCACTGGCGTGGTGGGTGCGGAGCAGAACATCGCACCCACTCCCATTCCAGATGCTGAGAGCATTGCCGCCGCCGATGCGCCGGATGAGACGGGCGGCTTGACTCAACATCCCGCACACGCGGATGAGTCTGCGTCGGTCGGTCCTGTCGTCGCGCTTGAGGCTTCGGCTGACGAGTCGACGGAGTACGAGCCTGCAGAGGGCGATGCTGCTTCGCTGGGCGATGCTGGCCGACGGGACTATCGCCGGATGGAGCAGCGCACGGAGGAGTTCGTTCCGGCGGGGGAGTCGCCGGTAGACGATCCTGAACTGCTGGCCGACTCGCCGGATGAGACGAGCTATGATTTGCGGCCCGAGGTCGCAAAAGAGGGGCATCCTGAGAGCGAGAGTCCGCTGGATCTTTCTCTGGAACCAGTTTCGAACGAAGCGGCGCACAGCTTTACAACAGTTGAGGATTCCGGTGAGATGCTCTCCGCGACCGCATCTGCGCTGGTAGACGATGCGGGGCATCTGCCACCCACGCAGGATGTTGACGAGCCGATTCTGGCGGAGACGTCGATACAGGCAGCGGTGCTGGCGGAAGATCACATGTTCGCGCATGACCACAACGTGCACACCGTAATTGACAGTGATGCCGATGCCGACGCAGAACCGATGCACGACGGCACGCTGGTTGCAGCTCCGGGCGATGCCGTGGCGCAGGTGCATGCCTATGGTGACGGCGATCTGGAGGAAGAAGAGGTCGACGGCGAAGAGTACGAGTACAACCTTGCCGTGGATACGACCGATGAAGACGAGTTTGAAGATTACGAGGAGGAAACCCTCGACGGTTCGGATGCGATCGATTCGGTGATGGAAGAGATTTCGCTTGCCGAAGCGGGTGAGGACGAAGACGATACGGAGTACCCTGCGGAGTCCGACACGGGCGGCTTCACCGTAGACGACTTCGGTGGGGAACCGACCGAGATTGCGGAGAGCGCACCCGCCTTGCAAAATGCAAACGAGCGTCGCGGACGTCGCGAGGGTGGCCGTGATGGACGCCGGGGTGGCAGCCGTGATCGGGACCGTAAACCGGGTGGCGGCTTCCGCGGTGGCGCAAGTGCGGCAGCATCCGGTGGCGGGGATCGTGGCCGTGGCCGCGGTCGACAGAGCGTGCAGACGATGGATCTGCCGGCGATCAACGAACTGCTGAAGCCGGGTCAGGAAATCCTGGTGCAGATTGCGAAGGAACCCATCGCAAAGAAGGGTGCACGCATCACGTCCCACATCGCTTTGCCGGGGCGTTTCCTCGTCTTTATGCCGACGGTGAACCACACCGGCGTCTCGCGAAAGATTTCTTCGGACGAGGAGCGTCGTCGACTCAAGACGATTCTGCTTTCGGAGAAGGGCGACGCGCAGGGTGGATTTATCGTGCGGACCGCCGCCGACGGTGCCAGCGAAGAGGAACTGCGCAACGACCTGCGTTTCCTGATCCAGCTCTGGCAGGACATCAAGGCGCGGTCGGAGTCATCGAAGTCCCCGGCGCTGATTTACCACGATCTCAGCCTCATCGAGCGTATTCTGCGCGACCAGGTGACGGACAACTTCTCCGCCATCTGGGTCGATACCGAGGCCGAGTATGAACGCGTACTGCGCTTCCTGCAGCGCTTTCAGCCGTCGCTGGTGCGCCGCGTCAAACTGTACACCAAGGAGACGCCGCTGTTTGAGCACTTCGGCGTCACGGCTGAGATCGATAAGGCTCTCAAGAGCAAGGTGTGGCTCAAGAGCGGGGGCTCCATCGTTATCGACCAAACAGAAGCCCTGGTTGCGATCGACATCAATACCGGCAAGTATGTTGGCAAGACGGCGCGGCTGGAAGACACCATCCTCAAGACGAACCTCGATGCCATTCCTGAAATCGTGCGGCAGATTCGCTTGCGCGACCTGGGCGGCATCATCGTTATCGACTTCATCGACATGGACGAGCGCAAGAATCGCGCCAAGGTGATGCAGGTGCTGGAAGAGGAGTTGAAGAGCGACCGTGCGCCTTCGAAGGTGCTGCCGTTCAACGACTTCGGCCTGGTGATCATGACGCGCAAGCGGGTGAAGCAGAGTTTGGAACGCACCCTGTGCATTCCCGATGCCATCACCGACGGCACGGGCATGATCAAGTCGCCGATCACGGTCGCAAACGAAATTTTCATCGAAATGCGAAAAATGCAGCGTCATTTTGAGAAGAGCGATGTGATGCTGCGCGTCCATCCGGAAGTTGTGAAAACGCTGAAGGCCAATGGCGGCAAGAGGCTGCAGGAGCTTGAGGAGATGACGCGCAAGACCATCCTGGTCAAGAGCGATCCGGCCATTAACCCGGAGCAGTTCGATATTCACTAGAGGCGGAAGAGTCTGGCGAAGCGGCTATCGTGTGTGCGGTGGCTGCTTGCCTTTGTAGTTTTGTTACGCCGCCTGTCGACGAAATGGAATCTACATACGTCACACAACTTATCAAGCCACCCGGGGTCTGAACCCTTATCAAAAGATGGCACCTTCGGGTGTGGCAGTGCATGCGGTTGCAGCGAGGATTTTGCATATGACGTGGCCTTCTTCGAAGTATTTCTCTTGTGCCGTGCGGACCGGTGTCGCGGCGTTGGCGGTGTGTGCGTCGGCTCCCCTGCTTTTTGCGGCTTCTCCCGCCAGCGGTACGGACGGCACGGTGAGCTCCATCTTTCGCATGGATTCCGCGCTTGTTGCTCCCGATGCGTCTTTCCGCTATGAGACGAGCGGCGTGAGCAGCAGCGTGGAAGATGCAGTCGCGGCGGAGCGCGCGGACCTGGGCGGCGATACTGGATCGGGCCTGGTCGGGACTTCCAGTGCACGGCGTCGTAGTTATGGCCGCTCACGCTATGAAGATCGTATGCATAACTCGGACGGCTCAACGAAGATCGCCTTCATTGGCGGTGCGGGATTGAATGTACCCGTCGCGAACACGGGTAAGTTCTATACGCCAAGTTACGACATTACTCTCGGTGCCGGATATAACTTTAATAAGATGTTCGGCGTTCTGGGTGAATTTCACTATGACCACATGGGGGTTACCGGCGGGGCGATCGGTGTGGAATACAACAACCTGATTGCGCTTGGCGCGACGACGGACGACTTGTCCGGGTTCGATGCGAATGCCCATGTTTTGGCGATTACGGCGAACCCGGTCGTGACCTTCTCGAACGATCGCAGCCGCTTTGGCGCGTATGTAACCGCAGGCGGCGGCTATTATCGTAAGACTACAAACTTTACGCTGCCGAGTTACGGCACGGTGTGCGATTACTTCTGCTACACCTATGCCAGCAACTACAACGTCGATTCAGCGACGGCAAGCGGATTGGGCGTGAACGGCGGTTTCGGCTTGACTTATAAAATCTCCAGTTTCTCATCGGAACGGCTGTTCGTTGAGGGGCGTTACCACTGGATGCGCATCGACGGCTCCAACAATTCGGACTTCTTTCCCTACAATCGCCGCAACTCCGAGATGATTCCCGTAACCGCGGGTATTCGCTTTTAGCTCAAAGCCCAACCCTGCAAGCGAAAAGCGCACCTTGAACAAAAGGTGCGCCTTTCGCTTGCGACGAGGGAGTTCCTGCTTTGGTTCGCACGCCGCAGAAGGGAAACCCGTGGCTTACGGTAAGGAGGTACGTGCGGGAGATCTCGCTCGTGGCGAG
>CBAAAH010000071.1:0-10465 GCA_964658865.1 uncultured Granulicella sp. | reverse complement strand
GATCCAAATCGCAGTTCCCGTATCGCGCTGATCAGCTACCGCGATGGCGAAAAGCGCTACATCGTGCAGCCGCTCGGGCTGAAGGTCGGTCAGATGATCATGAGTGGCCCCGAGGCCGATATTCTCGTCGGCAACGCGCTGCCGCTCAAGAACATTCCGGCCGGTACAACTGTTCACAATGTTGAGTTACGTCCGGGCAAGGGCGCGCAGATGGTGCGTTCCGCTGGTTCCAGTGCGCAGCTAGTAGCGAAGGAAGGCGAGTACGCCCTGCTCAAGCTGCCTTCCGGCGAAACTCGCCGTGTTGTCGTCGAGTGCATGGCGACGATTGGCCAGGTCGGTAACACCGAGCACGAGAACATCTCGTACGGTAAGGCCGGTGCGAGCCGCTGGCGCGGCATCCGTCCTGCAAACCGCGGCGTCTCCATGAACCCCGTCGACCACCCGCACGGTGGTGGTGAAGGTAAGACCTCAGGCGGACGTCATCCGGTAACGCCGTGGGGCCAGCCGACGCGTGGCTACAAGACCCGCAACAATAAGCGCACCGATGTCTTCATCGTGAATCGTCGCAGCAAATAACCGGACTTGAGTTCGAGAGGATTTTAAGATGGCACGTTCTACGAAGAAGGGTCCGTTTGTCGATGCTCACCTGATGGTCAAGGTGGAAGTGCTGAACACGGCGAATAAGAAGGAAGTGGTGAAGACCTGGTCGCGACGCTCGACCATCTTCCCCGAATTTGTGGGGCATACGTTCGCAGTGCACAACGGCCGCAAGTTTATCCCGGTCTATTGCACGGAAAACATGGTCGGGCACAAGCTGGGTGAGTTCTCCGCAACGCGTACGTTCAAGGGGCACGCCGCCAAGTCGGAAAGCACCGCCAAGGGTAAGTAGGCGCAAGCCTTCAGTCACGGGTCCAGGCCCAGCAAGTTATGGAGCGGCAGGCAACTGACCGGCTCTTAAAAAGGAAGAACTATGGCGAAGACAGCCGAGAAGAGTGCAGTAGGCGCGGTGCGCGAGTTTCGTGCGGAAGCACGGTTTCAGCGCACCAGCCCGCAAAAGGCCAAACTGGTGCTCGACACCATCAAGGGCCAGCGTGTGGAGCAGGCGCTTAACACGTTGATGTTTACCCGTAAGCGCATTGCCCCGATCGTAGAAAAGGCGTTGCGTTCCGCTGTACAGAATGCAAACTACCTGAGCCAGGAGCAGGGTTTCGATCTGGACCTGGATCGCCTGTTCGTGAAAATGGCTGTTGCCAACGAAGGTCCACGCCTGAAGCGTATTCGCCCTGCCCCGATGGGTCGTGCATTCCGCTACCAGCGTCGCCTTGCACACATCATCGTGGTCGTAGCGGAAAAAGGTGGGAATAGCGCCAACTCCGGGGATACCTCGATCGATGCTGCAGCGAAAGGTAAATCGAAGCCGGCCAAGCAGGTTGCCGTCCGTAAATCGGCAAAGGTTGCCGCGTAACTCGCCTGTGGGCGACTAAGGTTTGCGCGCCTGTCGATCAATCGGCAGAGCGGGGAGAAGGTTAGGAACATGGGTCAGAAAGTCCATCCGTATGGGTTTCGCCTCGGCATTAACAAGCCGTGGAAGTCTCGCTGGTTTGTCGAGAAGGATTACGATAAGTTGCTCGTCGAAGACGTCAAGCTGAAGGCTGAGCTTCGTGAAAAGCTGAAGTCTGCCGGTGTGTCTTCGGTTGAAGTTGAGCGTCCCGGCAACAAGCTGCGGCTTATCATTCGTACTGCGCGTCCAGGCATCATTATTGGGCGCAAGGGCGCAGAGATTGACAAGCTGAAGGCCGACATCCAGAAGCGTACCAACCGCGAAGTGTTCATCGACATTCTAGAGGTGAACAAGCCGGAACTGGATGCACAGCTCGTCAGCGAAAATATCGCGCTGCAGTTAGAAAAGCGTGTGTCGTTCCGTCGTGCCATGCGTAAGAGCGTGGACTCCGCGCTGCGTTTCGGCTGCAAGGGCATCAAGGTTCGCGTATCGGGTCGCCTGAACGGCAATGAAATCGCTCGGTCCGAGTGGTATCTGCAGGGGCGTTTGCCGCTGCATACGTTGCGCGCGGACATCGACTACGGCTTCTCTGAAGCGAAGACGACCTACGGCATTATCGGCGTGAAAACGTGGGTATACCGTGGCGACATCTACGAGCAGAAAAAGCGCCGCGACACGCGTACATCTACCGGCGCGTTTTAACAAAAACTTGTACCTCGCCGGCTTTTGCAAGGAAGTCGGCGGAATACGAAGAACAGTAGCGGCGGGGAGACTGGGCGCGCGAGCGGACCAAGGCCCCGCAAAGGATATGCGTTATGTTGATGCCAAAGAAGGTCAAATACCGGAAACAGCAAAAGGGCAAGATGCGCGGCAAGGCATGGCGTGGCTCTGAACTGGCATTCGGCGATTTTGGTTTGAAGGTTGTGGAGTGCGGCTACATTACGGATCGCCAGATCGAAGCCAGCCGTATTGCCATGACGCGTTATATTAAGCGCGGTGGCAAGGTTTGGCTCCGCATTTTCCCCGACAAGCCGATCACCAAGAAGCCTGCGGAAGTTCGAATGGGTTCCGGTAAAGGTGCGCTGGATCACTGGGTTGCCGTCGTTCGCCCGGGTAAGCTCCTGTTTGAAATGGAAGGCGTGTCTATCGAGATCGCGAAGGAAGCGATGCGCCTAGCGTCGAATAAGCTTCCATTGCGTACCGTGTTCGTACAGCGCCCCAACATGCAGGCCGCGCCTACGGGTAAAACGGCTGCCGCGGCCTAACTGGCCGGTTCAAGAGAATCGACGCACGGCAGACCCGGGCGATGAAGAGAGAGACCGATGAAGTTTACTGAAATCAGCACGCTGACGGAGCCCGAGCTCAAGACGCAGGAAGCGCAGGCCGGCGAGCAGTTGTTCCGTCTGCGGTTTCATAAGAGCCTCGGCAACACCGAAGGCACCAACAAGCTGCGCACACTGCGTAAGGATATTGCACGCATCAAGACCGCCGCGCGTCAGCGCACGCTCGGCCTTGTGGCTGCCCCCACCGAGAGCGCGGCACCCGCAAAGAAGTCGCGTAAAGCAAAGAAGGATGCGTAAATCATGGCTGAGATTGTAGAGCAGGGCACCGCACCGGCGGTGGAAAAGGTAGGTCACCGTACCGAGAAGATCGGACTCGTGACCTCGACCAAGATGGACAAGACGATCGTGGTCTCCGTAGAAATGCGCAAGGCACACCCGAAGTATCGTCGCGTCGTGAAGTCCAATAAGAAGTTTTATGCGCATGATGAGCAGAATTCCGCTCGCGTGGGCGATCAGGTCCGCATTCGCGAAAGCCGCCCACTGAGCAAGCTAAAGCGCTGGAACTTGGAAGAGATTGTCCGCCGCTCGTCACTTTCTTCCCTGAATGAGACCGCGCCGAAGCCAGCCGCCAAGTAAACTCGGCCCGCAGATCTGCGATGAACGGATGGGTTCAATTCCGTTCCTCTCACAGCGCGGGAGTTTCACCAACGTATTGGGGCTTCGGGCCCCGGCCTTTTACAAGGTCAGGAGAATGCAATGTCCGTTCAAATGAGATCCATCCTGGACGTGGCCGATAACTCGGGCGCGCGTCGGTTGCAAGTGATTCTGCCGCTGGGTGGCGGTCTGGGCAAAAAAGCTGGCCTGGGTGATGTCGTGACGGCTGCCGTGAAGGAAGCGGCTCCGGATGGCACCGTAAAAAAGGGTAAGGTCGTAAAGGCTGTGATCGTGCGCCTGCGCAAAGAGGCGCGTCGTCGCGATGGCACGTATATCCGCTTCGATCAGAATGCCGCTGTGGTCATCAATGACGCGGGTGAGCCTGTCGGGACACGTGTGTTCGGACCCGTGGCGCGCGAGTTGCGCGACAAGAAATTCCTGAAGATTGTCTCGCTCGCACCGGAAGTCATTTAGTTCGTCTGCATAGATATCCGTGCGAAGTGCGCATTTCCGCTGGACGGAATGCGCCTTGTCGCATAACCTAGTTAAGTTTGGTTGTATGCGCGTTTGTGCATCCAACTCCGGCCGGCGCGGTTCGTCGAGGCTCTTCTGATATTTGGAAGAGACAGGGAGCAACAGAGATGGCGAACATTCTTCGCAACGATGTGGTGATCGTGCTTGCGGGCAAGAACAAGGGCAAAACTGGCCGTGTACTTCGTGTCATCAAGGACAAGGATCGCGTTCTGATTGAGGGCGTGGGCATGATCAAGAAGCACGTCAAGCCGAATCCGCAGGCAAACATCAAGGGCGGCATTGCCGAGCAGGAAAGTCCGGTCCACGTGTCAAATGTGGCACTGCTCGACGGCAATGGCAAGGCGACTCGCGTCGGCGTACGGACCGTGGACGGCAACCGTGAGCGCTATGCCAAGACCACAGGTGAGACGCTGGCAGCACCGAAGCAGAAGTAGCTTCGGGCATCAGAATTCTAGAAACAAGGGAGCACCCCACGAATCGGTAAACGGACGCTTGTGTCCACCCCGGAACCGTGGAGAAAGAGACGGAATATATGGCAGCACGCTTAAAGGACAAGTTCAATAGTGAGCTAAAAGCCGCTGTGCAGAAGGAACTCGGCATCGAGAATACGATGGCCGTACCGAAGATTGAAAAAATCATCATCAACATGGGTCTCGGCGAAGCAACTCAGAATAATAAGATCCTCGATCCTCTGGTGAGCGATCTTGCGCAGATTACCGGTCAGAAGCCGGTACTGACGAAGGCGAAGAAGTCCATTGCTCAGTTTAAAGTGCGTGCAGGCCAGTCGATTGGCGCCATGGTCACTCTCCGTGGAGACACGATGTATGAGTTCCTGGATCGCCTGATTTCGGTCGCATTGCCGCGCGTACGTGATTTCAAGGGTGTGTCGAGCAAGAGTTTTGACGGTCGAGGGAACTATACGCTTGGTCTGCGTGATCAGCTTATCTTCCCGGAAATTGACTACTCGAAGGTGGAGAAGCTGAAAGGCATGAATGTCACGATCGTGACAACGTCACCCGATGATAACGGTGCGCGCGTGCTGTTGAAGCACTTCGGCATGCCTTTTCGCGCATAAATCCCGTCTCTTTTAAACGCGGCATGTGCCGCATTAAGTTCAGTAAAGGAAAACGATGTCGACGACCGCAAAAGCAGTCAAGGATGCAAAGAAGCCCAAATTCAAGAGTCGCCAGCACAACCGTTGCCAGCTTTGCGGCCGTCCTCGTGCGTTCCTCCGCAAGTTCGGCATTTGCCGTCTATGCTTCCGCGGCCTTGCACTCAAGGGCGAAATCCCAGGTGTTGTGAAGTCGAGCTGGTAAATTTAAATCAACGGCAACCGAATTTTCCACGTAGTTCGCCAAGACCTTTCCGCCCAGTTCTCCCGGCCTGCATCTAGGCACGGAGCAAACGGGAAAGGCAGAGAGAAGACCCATGAACCTGACCGATCCCGTTGCAGATTTCCTGACCCGCGTGCGTAACTCCATTCGCGCGCGTCACCAGAAGCTTGATATTCCCGCGTCCAACCTGAAGGCCGAGATTGCCCGTATTTTGAAGGAAGAGGGCTACATCTCGAACTACAAGATGATGGAAGAGGAAGGCAAGCGCGTTCTCCGGGTATACCTGAAGTATTCCGTCGACAATGAGCCGGTCATCACCGATCTGAAGCGCATTTCGAAGCCGGGTTCGCGCGTGTACATCGGCCGAAACGAGATTCGTCGTGTGCAGGGTGGACTTGGAATTTCGATTCTCACCACACCCAAGGGTGTGATGACGGGCCGGACCGCACGCAAGGAAAACGTAGGCGGCGAAGTGCTTGCGCACGTCTGGTAAGAATTGTGTCCGGCCGATGCGCTCTCCGCGTCAGTAATCAGCGTTTAAAGCTTTGTGCGGCCTAGCCGCATGGCTGCAGTGGAACGGCATCAGCCGCGACTCGCAAGCCGTAAGGAAGATACAGATGTCACGTATTGGATTGAAACCGATTCCTAAGCCCGCCGGCGTAAAGTATACGGTGAACGGCAACATTGTTCTGGTCGAAGGTCCCAAGGGCAAGGTCAACGCGCTGCTGCCTGGCGGAATTCGTTTGGTAGAAAAGGACGGTCAGATATTGGCCGAGCGAGACAACGACTCGCAGAAGGCGATGCATGGCCTCGCACGGTCGTTGATGTTTAATGCCGTGGAAGGCGTGACCAATGGTTGGAAGAAGGAACTGGACATCGTTGGCATCGGTTACCGTGCTGAGATGAAGGGGAAGGAGATGGTCGTGTTCACGCTCGGCTATTCACACCCGATCGAGTTTCCGCTTCCTACCGGCATTGAAGTGGCTATCGACCCGAAGCAGACACACGTGACGGTCACGGGCATCGATCGCCAGAAGGTGGGCCAGGTTGCGGCAGATATGCGGTCGCTGCGCAAACCGGACCCATACAAGAACAAGGGTGTGCGTTACTCCGACGAGAAGCTGAAGAAGAAGGTCGGCAAGACGGGCTCTAAGTAAACTTTTGATTCGCCCGGCGAGATTGGCTCGCCAGACAAGATTCACCCGAGGTTCCGGACGATGGATGCCGGCACTCCCCGAATCCGAACGCGGCCACCCACGGCGGCTGCGCCGATAGGAAAGGAAACACCATGATTACACCGACGAAGCGCAATGTGGTTCGCAAACGCGTCCACAAGCGGGTCCGCAATAAGGTTGAGGGCACCACAGCGCGTCCTCGCCTGAATGTTTTCCGCTCGCTCAATCACATTTATGCGCAAGTTGTTGACGATGCGACCTCGAATACCATTGCTTCCGCATCGACGCTTACCAAAAAGGGTGAGGAAAAGCTCATCGGTGGCAACATCGAAGCGGCGAAGACGGTAGGTAAGCTGGTTGCGGAGCGCGCAAAGGAAAAGGGCATCACACGGGTTGTGTTCGACCGCGGTGGCTATCTGTACCATGGTCGCGTAAAGGCTTTGGCAGATGCTGCACGTGAAGCTGGACTCGAGTTCTAACAGCAGGTTGGCACATCACCCGCAGGTGCAAGGGTCATGGTGACCCGGAAGGATTTGCAACATGGCAATGAAGAAAAAGATTGATGCCAATCGGCTGAATCTGAAAGACCAGGTCGTCGCGATCAATCGCGTGACGAAGGTCGTTAAGGGTGGTAAGAACATGTCGTTTGCGGCGCTCGTCGTGATCGGCGATCCGGCGGAAGGCATTGTTGGCTACGGCTCGGGCAAGGCAAAGGAAGTTCCCCAGGCTATTCGGAAGGGCATTGAAGCCGCGAAGAAGAATCTGCACCGTATCAACTTGACCGAGACGTCGATTCCGCATCAAGTTCTAGGGCGCTTTGGTTCGGGTCACGTGTTGCTTAAGCCGGCTCCCGAAGGTACCGGCGTTATCGCCGGCGGCGCAGTACGCGCCGTGATGACCTCGGCCGGTGTGCAGAACGTATTGACGAAATCGCTCGGTACGGCCAACCCGCACAACGTGATCAAGGCTACGTTCGACGCACTGACGCAGTTGCGCGACAAGGCGCAGGTTGCTGCACTGCGCGGCAAGTCGATCGAAGAGCTGTAAGAACGATGAAGGCGGTCGGAGGCGGCCGCCGTGAGGGTAGAGTAATGGCAGAAACAACGAATAAAATCAGGATTCAGTACTACCGTTCCAAGATCGCGACACCGGTAAAGCATAAATTGGTCGTTAAGGGCCTCGGCTTTACCCGTTTGAACCAAATCGTCGAGCGGGAAGACACGCCGTCGATTCGTGGCATGGTCCTGACCATTCCGCACCTGGTCCGCATCGTTCAGTAGTTAAAGTTCAGTAGTCAAAACGGCCCCGGATTTGGGTCCACCATGCCGGAAATTCCGGCCATTACATGCGAGTCGGCAAGATGCCGGCGTTAGCGAGGAAATCACGTGGCACTTAATCTTTCAAACCTTGGTGCACCCAAGGGAGCAAATGCGAACAAAAAGCGTGTCGGCCGCGGTATGGGTTCCGGTATGGGCAAAACGTCGACTCGCGGCCATGACGGTCAACGTGCACGTTCGGGTTCACGCATGATGCGCGGTTTCGAAGGCGGCCAGATGCCGCTGCACCGTCGTCTGCCGAAGCGCGGCTTTACGAATATTTTCCGTCAGGAATACTTGGTGCTTGGTCTGGATCGCATCGAGCTGATCGCTTCCACCGCGAGCGAGACGGAACTGACAGTAGAAACACTGCAGAAGCTCGGTATCCTGAAGAAGAAGAACGGCTTGGTCAAAGTTCTGGCGAATGGTGAGATTACGACCGCCGTGACTGTCCACGCGCATAAGTTCAGCAAGCAGGCGCAGCAGAAAATCGAGGCGGCTGGTGGTAAGGCCATCGTTCTGGGCGCAGCGGCGGAAAAGACTGAAGCCTAGTCCACCTTGTTTTCGGCCGTGACGCGATTGCATCACGGGAAGGGTCGGGCCAGGCTGGTCCGGCCCTTCGCTGTATGGGGCTGGTGCGATGCCTAACCGGCAGCTGTCGCCAGGACGCTCGCTTTCTCTGTACGCTAGAACTTAAGCCAGTTCGGCAGTACAACGACAAGTTCGGTAGTCGAGGCCTTTGCCTCAGATGGGTGTGCATCGCCTAATGTTCGATAAGATCGCCAATATATTTCGCATTCCTGACCTGCGCAAACGCGTACTGTTCACGCTTGGCCTGCTTGCGGTTTACCGTATCGGTGGGCATATCCCCACGCCTGGCATTAACGCCGACCTGCTGGCGCAATATTTTTCGCAAAATGCTGGTTCTTCCTTAGGCCTGGTTGACCTGTTCACCGGTGGATCGCTTCGGCGCCTGACGATTTTTGCGTTGGGTATTATGCCGTACATCACGGCATCCATCATCTTCCAGTTATTGACAGTGATCTACGAGCCCTTGGCGAAGCTGCAGAAGGAAGGCGAAATCGGTCGCCGCAAGATTACCCAGTGGACGCGTTATGTGACGGTGCTTTTGGCGATCGTGCAATCGTTTGCGATTGCGCTGACCCTAACGAAAAGCTCGACCGGTGCACCGATGGTCACCATGACCTCCGGCAAGTTCATCTTCCTGTGCGTGCTGACCCTGACGACGGGCACCGCCTTCATCATGTGGCTGGGCGAGCAGATCACGGAGCGCGGCATCGGCAACGGCATGTCGCTGCTGATTTTCACCGGCATCGTGGCTGGTCTGCCAGCCGGCATCAACGACCTGTACGAGAAGGCGAAGGACGGCACCTGGGGTGCCTTCACACCGGTCGCGATCGCCCTGCTGGTGGTCGTCATGGTCGCGGTAGTTGCCTTTATCGTTTATGTCGAGCGCTCCGAGCGCAAGATCCCGGTGCAGTATGCCAAGCGCATCGTTGGCCGTAAGATGATGGGCGGCCAAGCGACCCATCTGCCGCTGAAGGTAAATTCCGGTGGCGTGATGCCGGTAATCTTCGCGAGTTCGATTCTCTCTGCACCGCTGCTTTTCGCCAACGTAGGTTTTGTGCAGAATACCGCCTGGCTGCGCCGCATTACGGAGGGCCTGCGTCCTGGTGAACCGTGGTACGAACTTCTCTACATTGCCGCAATCATCTTCTTTGCCTATTTCTATATCTCCATCGTGTTCCGTCCGGATGACATCGCCGACAATATGCGTAAGTACGGTGGCTTTATCCCGGGCATTCGTCCGGGCCGGCGGACCAGCGATTTCATCAATGACATTCTGACGCGCATCACGCTGGTCGGCGCCCTGTACCTGATCGTCATTTCAATCATTCCGCAGCTCTTCTATTCGGGCATCCACTTCAATCACCTGTGGTTGGTGGGCGGAATTTTCGACCGTATGCCGACCTGGGTCAATAACGGCCTTGGTCTGAACTTCTACTTTGGCGGCACATCACTACTCATTGTGGTTGGCGTGGCGATGGACACGGTGCAGCAGGTGGAGTCGCAACTGATCATGCGGCATTACGAGGGCTTCACGCCGAAGAGTGGTCGAATCCGCGGTCGGCGGAGCTGGTAGGAGTCGTGACGGAGACTACGGAGAACTGGACACCCGGCCCGGTGCTGCTGCTCGGAGCACCGGGCGTCGGCAAGGGAACACAGGCACAGGTTTTGATGGAGCTTTGGGGTGTACCTCAAATCTCTACCGGAGACCTGATTCGCGAGAACATCCGGCTGGAGACAGCGATTGGCCGGCGGTTTAAGGAGTTGGTGGCTGCGGGCATCTTCGTTCCGGACGATATCGTAAACGAGATGGTTGCGAACCGCGTCGCCCAGCAGGACTGTGCGGCCGGGTTCATTCTTGATGGCTTTCCTCGGACCGTCGGACAGGCCGATTGGCTGGATACGATGCTGGCCAATCCCGCAGGTTTGGTAAAGGGTGCGCAACCCCTGGTTGCAGTATCGATCCAGGTTCGGTATGATGAATTGTTGCGTCGCATCACGGGGCGCCGCACAGGGCCAGTGTCTAAGCGGATTTACAATATCTACACCAATCCGCCGGTGTTGCCGGGGTTTTGCGATG
>CBAAAH010000070.1:0-10475 GCA_964658865.1 uncultured Granulicella sp. | reverse complement strand
GCCGCCCATCGTGCGCATCCACTCGCAGTGCCTTACCGGCGACGTGTTCCACTCACTGCGCTGCGACTGCCGCCAGCAGCTCGATCTTGCGCTCGACACGATCGTCGCACACGGCAGCGGGCTGATTGTGTACGAAGAACAGGAGGGTCGAGGCATCGGCCTGATGGCGAAGCTGCGCGCTTACGAATTGCAGGACCAGGGTCTCGACACCATTGAAGCCAACCTGAAACTCGGCTATCGCTCCGATCACCGCGACTTCAGCCTGCCGGCAGAAGTACTGAAGCTGATGGGCATTCATGCCGTCCGCCTTATCACCAATAATCCGGAAAAGGTGAAGGCGCTTGAAGCTGCACGTATTCAGGTTGTCGAACGCCTCTCCGCTGAGGTGGAAGCACACGAAACATCAGAGAAATACCTGGAAATCAAGCGTGAAAAAATGGGCCACCTGATCGGCTCGGCGTAAGTCACGTAGTCGTAAGACCACAATATTGCAGACAGCGGCGCTTTAAAGTCGCACCCAGATATCTGTTTCATGGGAGTTAAGAATCACAGATGCACTGCTTTAATCTGGTTCTTTTCTCTCCATACTGGTTATGGGTACCATCAACACCTGCTCTGCCCTTCGGGCGCACTCCAACTCCTGATCCACATGTAGAAACTTCCCACTGAACGGAAGATGCCCTGCACCAAGACGACCGGTGCAGGGCATTTCGTTCCTGTTCTTAGCTCGGGTTCGACTGCACACCTGTGCTCGTTTCTTCCTGCATATTCGATAACACCTTGACCTCGACCCGGCGATTTTTTGCCCGTCCGGCGGTGGTCTTGTTCGACGCGACCGCGTCGTCCTTACCGATACCCACGAGGTAAAACTTGTGCGGCGCAATACCGTACTTCGTTTGCAGATAAGCTGCAACAGCATCCGCGCGCTTCTGGCTAAGCGCGTAGTTATACTGCGCGTCCCCTACGGAGTCCGTACCGCCAGTCAACTGCACCAGGTAGTGCCTGCTGCTTTGCAGGCTTGCAGCCAGTGTGTCTAACTGTCGCTTATCCGCCGGTGTAAGTGCCACCTTGTCAAATGCGAAAGTCACGCTGGTATCCGAAATAGCCTTGTAGTTATCCAGATTGGCCACTGCACCGGTCAACGAATCGACCCGATTATACGCCTCCTGCGCATGGCCGTTCGCGGTATCGGCCGCTCCCTGCGCTCCGCGTGCATGCGCATCCGCAACGTCCGCCGCACTCTGCGCACCGGCTATGCCCTGCGTCGCACGCGCATCCGTGTCGACGATGGTGCGATGATCCGTCGCCGTTTTCGCATCCAGGTCGTTGGTGTTGTTAATCAGCGGAGCAGCCTGCGACCGTACATATTTCTTGGTCGTGCACCCAGTGCTCAGCGCCACCACCACCACGGCACTCGCAACCAATCCAAACCGTGTCTTTGCACTTTTCATTCCTACACCAACTTTCCGGGAGTAAACAAGGCGAACCTCTGCCTCAACAATCGCTTATGCTGCAACCTGCGTGCCACATCGGAGTTAACCGCTAACCTATTCATTCTGTTCATGCTAGCTGGAAAAAATATGTCGAAAGACTTCACGGCGCATTTTCCATCCGGCATATTTTTCCCACTTTTCCCCCCAAAACGACATGCCTTGCCCAATGCTCGTAAACTTAAGACAGACGCGTATGGACATCGAACAAAAAATTCGGCTCCTTCCCAAAACACCCGGTGTCTACCTGTACAAGAATGCCGAGGGCGAAGTCATCTACGTCGGCAAGGCGAAGAACCTGCGCAGCCGCGTGTCCTCGTACCTGCTCGAAGCCAACCTGAGGGCAAACCGCAAAACCGGTTCCCTCATGCGCGAGGCCAGCGACGTCGATTACATTCAGGTTGCGAACGAGCAGGAAGCGCTCGCGCTGGAAAACAACCTGATCAAGCAGCGCAAACCGCGCTTCAACATCCTGCTGCGCGATGACAAGACCTATCCGTACGTGAAGCTCACCATGGGCGACCGCCATCCCAAAGTTTTCGTTACCAGAAAATTACGAAAGGATGGCGGTCAATATTTCGGGCCTTACTTTCCCGGCAACCTGGCACACCGCATCGTCGACCTAATCCACCGCTCGTTCCTCATCCCAAGCTGCAAGGTGGACCTCAACCGCTATCATCCGCGGCCGTGCCTAGAGTTCTACATCAAACGCTGCCTCGGCCCGTGCGTGGAAAACCTTACCTCTCGCGAGAGCTACAGCGAAGCCATTCGCGACGTGCAGCTCTTCCTGAACGGTAAACAGGACGAACTCGAATCAAGGATTACCGAGCGCATGACCGAAGCCGCGATGAACGAGCAGTTCGAGCTCGCCGCACGCCTGCGCGACCAGCTCGTGACCGTGCACCAGTTGCAGGAAAAGCAGCGCATTGCAAGTGCGGAAAACGAAGACGCAGACGTTTTCGGCTATCACTTCGACAAGGAAATGCTCGCCGTGAACCAGTTCCACATGCGCGAAGGCAAAATTGTCGATAAACGCGACTTCTTTTGGGAAGACCTTCCCGACCTCCTCTTCGAAGCCGGCAACGAAGCCGAAGCCGAGACGACCGCAGACGCAATTCGTGAAGTCGAGCAAAGCGCGGACATGGAGGAACGCACCGCGCTGGCGCACGATCCGCAGCCATGGCACAGCGAAGCCGAGCACCACGCGCCGGTGGCCGCCACCATCAATGCCTTGCCCACGCAGGACTTCTCCCCCGCCGCGTTCTTCTCCGCCTTCCTGAAACAGCTTTACCTTGACCAGCCCTACGTTCCCCGCACGATCTACGTGCCGCTCGACTTTCCCGACCGGCAGGCACTGGCCGCGCTGCTCACCACGCAGGGCAAGCGCAAAGTTGAAATTCTTGCACCGCAGCGTGGTGATAAACGATCTCTCGTCGACCTTGTCGGCCAGAATGCCAAGCAGAGCTACGACACCCGATTTCGCACGCTGGCACCCAGCAAAAACGCCATCGCCAACGCGCTACAGGACGCACTCAACCTGCCGGAAGTCCCAAGCCGCATCGAATGCTTCGACATCTCGCACATCTCCGGCGCGGAGTCCGTCGCAAGCATGGTCGTGTGGGAACACGGCGAGATGAAAAAAGCCGACTACCGCAAATACAAGATCAAAACTGTAAGCGGGAACGACGACTTCGCCAGCATGCGCGAAATCATCCACCGCCGCTACCGCAAGCTACAGGAAGAGCAAACGCCTTTTCCGTCACTTATTTTGATTGACGGCGGCCTCGGCCAGCTCGCCAGCGCGGCAGACGCCCTCGCGGAAATCGGCATCGCGCTGCAGCCGCTCGCGTCTATCGCGAAGAAGGAAGAAGTCATTTATGTCCACGGTCAGGAAGACGACCCTGTCGTCCTCGACCGCCGTTCACCGGTACTCCACCTCGTTCAGCGCATTCGCGACGAGAGCCATCGGTTCGCCATCACCTACCACCGCAAGCGCCGCGAGATGCGTGACCGCGACTCTGAACTGCTCAGCATTCCCGGTGTCGGCGACACTACCCGCAAGCGCCTCATCACCCATTTCGGCAGCGTCCGCGGCATCCAGGCGGCCAGCATCGACGCCCTCACCGCGGTTGTGAATGCGAAGACCGCAAAGACCATCCGCAACTACTTTAACAACGACACGGCAAAACCAAACGCCGAGGCTGCCCTGCGCATTCTGCAATAGCAAAGGGCCGACCCGCAGGCCGACCCCTTGCGTTTACGAAAAGCATTTACGGCTGGGGCGCGTGCTCCCGAACGATCTGATCGTTCAGCCCCAACGCTTTACCCACTGCCGGATCGATGGTGGTCTTGCCCTCTTGCTTCGTCACCAGCCCAAAGTTCGTCTGATAATCCCACATCGCCCAGCCCAGGTGATGTTTCTCCATCATGGTACGCATATCCGAAATCCACCGCGCACGGTCTGCAGCGGGAGCAAATGGCCGGTGCACTCCAAACTCTCCTACATAAACCGGCACATGGTGCAGGTTCGACCAGCGCTCGGCAAATGCAAGTGACGCATCCATGCGGGCGGCATCCCAATGGCCCAGCACGTACTGCTCGACGAAAGATTGTCCCGCCAGCGTAGGCTCCTGTGCGAAATTTGCGTTCACCGCATCTTGGGTTGCGGGATACGGCAACTGTCGCAGCGGCGTGACTTCCTGCGCTGCCCACGTTGCACCCTGATGCGTAAACGCAAACGGGTCGTAATCATGGAAGGTATAGATCACATTCGGCAAGCCGATCGGCTCGGCATCCAGCAACTCCGCCAAGCCCGACCAGCGCGCACCGCAGGCAATCAGCGTGTGCTTGGGTGCCACGGTTCGAATCTGCGTCGCCACGGAAAGCTGAATGCCCTCCCAGCGATACGTGTCCTGCTGCTCCGGTTCGTTCATCAATTCAAAGAACACCAGCCCCGGATCGCTGCCGCCGAAGTGCATCGCAAGTGCCCGCCACAACGCGGCATATTGCTGCACCGACTCAGTGCCCTGGAGCAGTTTCTGCTTGTAGGCACCTTCCGGATGCACATCCACGACTACCGCCAGGCCCTGCTGCGTCGCCACCTGTACCACGTGGTCCAACCGTGCCACAAACATCATACCCGCCGGGTCATCGTGCTGCCACAGCGTCAGCGGATCGGGATCGATGCTTAACCGGATGTGATCAAAACCAAGCGCGTGGATCAACACTAGATCATCGTCTGTCGTGAACGTCCGCAGACGCTCTTCCGTGTATTTCCCAGGCGCCTGCGCAAACCAGATACTGGTATTTATGCCGTGATGTAAGTGTTGTGCCCGCTGAAATGCAAGCTCCGATTCCGGTCCTTGCGCCACAGCGAGTGAGACCGCGCATGCGCTACAGACAATTCCCAAAAGCACGTACCGGAGGCGAGAAAAGAAAGCAACCCAGCGGCCCTTGCCGCAATGTTCGCTCCGTTGAAGCTTACCCACCATATCCATCCGGCCCCACATCGAACACATTGCACGCCTTCACATCACCCGTCGTCATGCCACGCTTGAACCATCCCTGCCGCTCTGCACTGCTGCCGTGGGTAAAGCTTTCCGGGCTGACCGTGCCGCGTTGCATTTTTTGAATATGGTCGTCGCCCACCGCCGCGGCATTGGCCAATGCACTGTTGGCGTCACCGGCATCCAGCAGGTGTCTTTCCTGCATGCTGTGGCCCCACACACCCGCAAAACAGTCTGCCTGTAGTTCCAGCTTGACAGACGCGCTGCTGCGCTGGCTGCGATCCTGCATCATCTGTGTCGCTTTCTGCTCGATGCCCAAAATGTTCTGTACGTGGTGGCCAAGCTCATGCGCAATAACGTATCCCTGCGCAAAGTCCGCCGTGTTGCCACCCAGCTTTTTCAGTTCATCCCAAAAGTCCAGGTCGATATACACGCGCTCATCTTGCGGGCAATAAAACGGTCCGGTAGATTCCTGTGCGGCGCCACAGCCACTCTGCGTCTGTCCGCGAAACAGGACCAGCTTGGCGTGCCGATAGTTCTTTCCCGTCTGCTCCGGCAGCACAGTCGTCCACATCTTCTGCACATCGTCCAGCACGTAGCTCACAAGTTGCGCATCGCGATGCTCCGATGCGCTCTCCTGCACCGCGCCTCCGCGCGTCGATTGCTGCGACTGATAGGGCTGCGACTGCGTTGTGCTTCTGTCACTGCTACCGCCACCAAGCCCGCCCAGAAAGTTACGCCCGGTAATCAGGCTCAGCACCACCAGCACAATGACGCCCACGATGCCCAGGCCTCCCCCGCCAAACGGCAGCATGCTCCCACCGCCGCCGCTATCACCCCGGCGGTCTTCCACATCGCTGCTCATGCCACCCGGCGTCCACTCCATCGATCGATCTCCTTCGTACGCCGGCCGTCATCTCACGCCATGGCATCCGTACGCTAGGATGCAGCCGTTGCCACAGACACTGCCAACGCGCGGCAAACATTTCCGCATCGCCAGAATGGCAGGAACTCTCACAGGTACTTCCATAAGGAACGACACGACCATAACGTAGAAGCCATGCGCGCCTTTCACCTGCTTGCCCTGTACAGCCTCGCAACGCCCCTGCTCGCCCAGACCGCACTGCAGCAGCAGGTCGCCACGATCGCGCAGGATGCACAGGGTACCGTTTCCGTCGCATGCCTGCTGCCCGGCACGGCGCTCAACTGCGACCTGCACCCGCACAATCATCCGCCCATGCAGTCCATGTTTAAATTCCCGCTGGCACTCACGGTGCTTCATCTCGCCGAAACAGGCAAGCTCTTCCCTCACTCCGACGGCGAGTCCATCGACAAGCTTCTCGACCGCAAAGTCCGCTTCCTGCCGCAAGATCGCATCCCGAAGACCTTCAGCCCGCTTCAGGACCGCTACCCCGAGGCAAATGTCGACGTCTCGCTCCGTGAACTCATCACGCTTACCGCTGGACAAAGCGACAATGCGGGCAGCGAAGTCCTTCTCCGCATCGCCGGCGGTCCCGCCGTGGTCCAGTCCTACATCCGCTCGCTCCTCGGCGCGGCCACCTTCCAACTGCAAACCGGCGAGCAGGCGATGGACCACGATCAGGCTGCCCAGTACCGCAACTGGATGGAGCCCGCCGCCGCCGCGCAACTGCTTCAGCTCCTCGTCACGCGACCGCCCCTGCAACCTGAAGCCAATGCCTTTATGCTCAAGACCCTCACGGATTCCGTGACAGGCCCGCACCGTCTGCGCGCGGGCCTGCCGCCCCACACACCGCTCGCCCACAAGACCGGCACCAGCGGCGTGCACGGCGGCATCGCCGCGGCCACCAACGACATCGGCCTGATCACGCTGCCCGACGGCCGCCACCTCGCCGTCGCCGTGTACGTCACCGATGCGCGCGCCGACGAAGCCACCCGCGAAGCCGTCATCGCCCGCATCGCGCACGCCGCGTACACCAACGCATTGCAGACCAGGTAGACGAACCGCTCCTGCAGTTGCCTTCCAGGGCCTCCTCCTCGACGCCCACCTCACCGTCGGCATAAGGCTTTGCTCCGCGTTCGAAGCTCACAAGCAACCAGGCAAAACCGGAAACCATCTTCGCTCCATTTCTCTCGTGTGCACCTGAGCGGGTCGTCATGGGTCCGTTCTACCTTGCCCGTGCTACGCTGCACAAACCGCATGTCCACACCCACACCTGCCGCCGATGGCCACCACGAACTCCCCCGCGTTCTCAACGTCTCCCACGCAACCAGCATCGTGGTCGGCATCATCATCGGCTCCGGCATCTTCCTTGTGCCGCGAGAGATGGTCGCGGCGGTCGGCTCCTCGCGCATGGTCTATCTCGTCTGGATCGTCGGCGGCCTGCTCAGCCTTTTCGGCGCACTGACCTACGCGGAAGTTGCCGCACAGCATCCCGACTACGGCGGCGAGTACGCCTTTCTGCGGGAAGCCTATGGCGACCTCGTCGCCTTTCTGGAAATGTGGACGTGGTTCACCATCGCCAAGCCCGCGTCGCTCGCCGGCATCTGCGCCGGCATCGTCCGCACGCTCGCACTCTTCCCGATGTTTGCATTCTTCAACAACCCGGCGTTCCTGACCCTCAATTACGGCCAGCTCGTCGCGTTCGCCTCACTCTGGGCGGTAACGCTGCTCGACATTGTCGGCACACGCCGTGCCGCGAACGTGCAACTGCTGCTGACGTACCTGAAGGTCGGTCTCATTGTCGCCATTGCCGTCATCTGCTTTTTGTGGGCAGGGCCGCTGGGCAGCACGGCAAATTTCAGCAGCGTGGCGACCGGCGCACGCGGCGGCATCGGCGGCTTCATGGTCGCACTCATCGCCGCACTGTGGGCCTACGACGGCTGGTCCGACGTGGCGGCGCTTGCCGGTGAGGTAGAACGCCCGCAGCGCAACCTGCCGATCGCCTTTACCGGCGGCATGCTCATCGTCGGCGGCCTGTACATGCTCACCAACGCGGCCATCCAGTACATCCTTCCGGCCGCGCAACTCGCCCATTCGGACCGGCCTGCCGTCGACGCCATCCGCTTGGTACTCAACGCACACTCGATCGGCTGGGGCGCGGCGCTGGTCACGATCGGCATGCTCATCAGCATCACCTCGTCGTTCGTCGGTTCGTCGCTTTCCGGCGCGCGCATCTCGTTCGCCGCCTCACGCGACGGCTTATTTTTTCGCCGCCTCGCCGATGTCAGCCCGCGCTTTCAAACGCCGGCCACTTCCCTTACCGTCCAGGCGATTTTTACCAGCCTGCTCATCTTTGCGCTGGGGAAATTCCAGGCGTTGTTTTCGCTCGCCATCTTCGCCTCTTGGATGACCTACGGCCTTGCCGCATCGACCGTGTTCGTCTTTCGCGCACGAGCAAAACGCGCCGGCATCCCGGCCAGCGCGCGGCCCTTCTCCACACCGTTGTACCCCGTCATTCCCGCGATCTTCGTTGCCGCCGCGGCCGCGCTCACGATCTTCAGCTTTCTCGACCAGCCACGCAACTCCATCGCCGGTTCACTCGTCATCGCCGCCGGGGCGCCAGTCTACTTTTACTTCCGCCGCCGCCGCGATGCCCGGCGATAATGCCGGGTGCGCCATGTCTCGCGTTTGAGACCGGGTTCAGCAGTTACCCTGAACAGGATGCAATTTCTCCCCAGCGGCCGCCCCGTGAAGAAGCCAAAGCTCGGCCAGAACTTTCTCGTCGACGACACAGCACGCCACCGCATCGCCGACGCGCTCGGCGACCTCTCGCAAAGCACAGTCGTCGAAATCGGTCCCGGTCACGGCGCCATCACGACCATCCTCGCGGAACGCGCCCAGCGCCTCGTCTGCGTGGAGCTCGACCGTTCCCTCGCGCCCGAGCTGCGCTTTAAATTCCGCAACCACCGGAACGTCGAGATCGTCGAAGCCGACATTCTGGAAACGGATCTCACGGCGCTCATCGGGGAAGGAAAACAGGCCAGCGTCGTCGGCAATCTTCCGTACTACATCACGTCCGACATCCTGCTGCACCTGGCTGCGCACGCGCCCGTTCTCGATCTCGCCGTGGTCATGATGCAGCGCGAAGTGGCCGACCGCGTCGCTGCGGAACCCGGCAACCGTGACTACGGCATGCTCTCCGTCACGGTGCAGATGAGCGCACAGGCAAGCCCGCTCTTTACCCTGCCGCCGCAGGCGTTTAATCCACCACCCGACGTGTACTCGACCGTGCTGCGGCTCGCCATGCATAGTCGCTACGACGAACTCGGCATTGCCGACCGCGACTCGTTCACACGCTTTCTCCGTACGTGCTTTGCGCAAAAGCGCAAGACGCTAGGCAACAACCTGCGCGCCGGCGGCGAAACCCCGCAGCGCATCGCACATGCCTGCGAAGCTGCGGGAGTCTTCGCATCGGCCCGCGCGGAGAGTCTTCCCGTTGAAGCCCTCGCCACCCTGTTTCGTAGCATGCGATAACGGCGATCCATCTGTAGACCGAGTGCGGTCCCGGGGAACCAGGGCAAATCATTGCGTACGCGATGTCCGTTCACTTCGGCTTTGCAGCAGGTGCAACTGCAGCCGGTGCGGGCGCAACATGCGGAGCTGCGGGTGCGGCGCTGGGCACGCTGACACGCGGCACTGCAGGCGCGCTCGGCACACTCATTCGTGGAATAACCGGCGCAGGCGCGATCGGACGAGGCGAGGAGATATCGCCCTGCGCCGGCGACCTACCATGCCCCGGCAACATGGGCGACGATGGCTCACGCGGCGTTCCCACAGTCGAACCACCCCGTCGCAGGATCATCTCGCCCTGTGTTGCTCCGCCCAAACGACCTGGAGACGCCAGCCCATTCGCATTGAGCGGTGGTGCGCCGTTTGCACCCAAAGGTGCTGCCCCATTTGCACCAAGCGGAGGCGTGCCGTTTGCGTTGATCGGCGGGTCGGTCGGCCTGGGCAGGCGTCCCTGGCCAACAACGCCGGAAGCAGGCCGACCGGCACCATGATCCGCCCCAGTCGCCGCAACACCTCGCGAAAACCCATTCCCGCTACCAACACGTTGCCAGGAAGCAGGCAGACCGGGTACCGCGACGGGGCCGTGCGGCATCGCCCCAAGCACCGGCTCGTTCGTTCCCGAACGCATCGGGAAATCCCTCAACAGTGACGAACCCACCGCTGAGCCGCCCTGCGGTGTGATGGGTTTGCCCACGGGCTGCAGCGGTGTCGCAACCGTGCCGGCGATGCGCACCGGTGCACCTGCACGTTGCGGCGACAATCCCGGCGCGATATCCACCGGTCGATAACGCACCGGCAGCGTGGGATGTCCGCTGCCCGTTCCCTGCACCACGGGCCGCCGCGGCGGATGCCAACCGGCCGGTGGGTGCCGCACCCGGAAGCCACCACCATTGCCGGCATCGAAACCGCCATCCACACCGCCGCCAAATCCGAAGGTTAGGCATCCCGATGCAGGCGACCAGCCCCAACCGAAGCCGCTGTAAAACG
>CBAAAH010000069.1:0-10522 GCA_964658865.1 uncultured Granulicella sp. | reverse complement strand
CGACTGCGCCGCCGGTAGCGCGCGTGGGTTGAGCGGCGCGGGCTGATGCAGCGCATACGCCAGTTCGGCACCGGGATCGGGCGGCGGCATGGAGGCGAGCGATGCCCGGTAATACTCCGCGGCACGGCTGTTGTCGCCGCGTGCCTGTTCAAACTTCGCCGCAAGGCTCAGAATTTCACTGTCCTTCGGGTAGCGATCGAGCGCATACCGTAGCCAGATTTCGCTGTCTTTTAGGTCGTGATCCGCCAGTGCCGCACCGATGGCAGCCTTGTAGTCCGCCGCAGTCTCGGAACTCATGTCGCCAGCCTTGAAGATGGCGACGGCTTCCTTCGGCAGACCGGCACGCACGTACCCCCCGGCGAGCGCCTTGATGACGGCGGGATTGTCCGGAAACGCCTTTGCCGCCGCGTTCAGAATGGCGAGGGCGCGGCGGGTGTTCCCAGTCGCGGAGACCTGGTTCGCCCGTCGAACCGCCCAGCTTGCCCAGATCGTCTGCACCGTGCGGCGCTGGTCGTCCGACAGATCTTTGCGACCGCCCAGTGTAAGCAACTGGCGGTAGAGCCCTGCGTCGTTCGTACCGTTGTACAGCAGCCACGCATTCTGGATGTCGACATCGGCCGGCGGGGCGATGCGCTGCTGAGCGTAATGCTGCTGCACCCGCTGCACAAATACCAGCGCCTCGCGAGAGTTGCCGAGCGCCGCGTAAACCTGGCCCATGACCTGCAGGTACGCGACGTCGTTCTCAAGCTGCCTGCGCACGTCCGTCGGTATCTGCTGAACTTCGGCAAGCGCCTCGCTGTCGCGGCCGGAGGCGTGCAACGATGCCAGTAGCCCCTTCCAGGCGTCCACGCGCTGTGAATTTTCGCTCAGGACTCGCTGGAAAATGGGGTACGCGTGGGCCGGGTCGTCCCGCTGCAGGTACAGGTTCGCGAGCTGCAGTTGCAGCGACAACGGCACCTTCTGGCCGGAGGTGTTCTGTGCCGCGATCGCGCGTTCCAACAAACTTTGCGACAGGTCGTACTTGTTGTTGCTTTGATAAACCGCTGCAGCGCTCAACAGGAAACCCGAGTCGCGCAACGCTTGGTCGTACACTGCCGGCGGCATGCTCTCCAGCGTCTGCATGGCGACGGCGTCATTGCCCATGGCGTGCTCCGCGTTGACCAGGCCCTGCCACGCAAGCACGTTATTTGGATTGGCCGCCAGCACCTGGCGATATAGGCCGACAGCCTGGTCCAGATGGTTGGCCTGCAACAACAGGCTGGCATACTGCAACTGCGTCTCCGCCTTCAGGCCGCGTGCGTCTTGCGGAAAAGGCAGGTCGAGGGCCGACCGCAACACGCGCTGCGCATCGGCATCGCGGCCGGTGGCCAGGTACGCGGACGCAAGAGTGCGCAGAAAATCCGGGTCACGCAGAAGCTGCGCACGTACCGCCTCGGGGATGCGGCGCTCGGTGGCAAGAGCACCATTGGCATCGCCCGCCTGAAACTGCGCCGTGAACAAGCCGCGCCACGATGTTGCCGTGGGCTGAATGCGGACCACCTGCTGGTAGAGCGGAACCGCGGCCTGCGGCTCGCCTGCCTTCAGCATGGTACCGGCAAGGCCAAGCAGGGCCTCGGGGCTGCCGGGCCGCATCTCCAGCGCCTGATGGTACTTCTTTTCGGCCGTGGTCAGGTCGTCTTCATTCAGGGCGATGCCGCCCTCGCCGAGCACATAGTAGAAACGAGAGGTCTCAAGATTGCGCTCGAGCGCGGCATCCTCGGCGCCGTCCTGCTTCGCCTGCTCTAGGAAAGAGAGGGCACCGCCGAAGTTCTGCTGGTTCATGCGGACGTAGCCCATGCCGGCAAGCGCTTGGCCATTGTGGGCGTTTTTCGCCAGTAGCGCGGTAAAGCGGCGATCTGCCTCGGCGTAGCGCTTCGCGTTTAACGCGGTATACGCCGCCCGCTCTTCCGTACCCATGGTGCGCTGTGTCGCAACTTCTGCAGACACATGGGCGTCTCCCGTTGCAGCCGAGCCGGCGGCAACAGACGTTCGCAAGCCGGCACGTGCCGCTCCAGAGATGCGGGCATCCCATGCGGAGGACGCCTTGAGGGCATCGACGGCCTGCGGATCTTTAGGATGACGCTCAAGCAGCTTGCGGCCTTCAGCCCGCGTATTGGGGTTGTAGGTCAGAATGCGGCCGAGCGCGATCTGGTAGCGCGAATCCTGCGGGTACTTTTCGACCAGCGATCGCAGCCCTGCAATGGCATGGGACTTGCCGTCGTCGGTCGCGGCTTCGGTTTCGTAGTATGCCAACGACCACTCGCCTACCGGCGGCGTGGCCCCAAAGACCTGGCGATAGATGGACATCGCCTGGACGTAATTGCCGGAACTCGCGAACTTTCCCGCGTTTTGCAACTGCGCAAGCTGGCTGGACTGGGTCATGATGCCCTCAGCTCGGGCAATCCCGGGATCGCTGGGGTTGATGCTGCGCAGCCGCTGCAGGTAGGTGTTCGCGAGAGCCTGGTTGCCGGAGAGCTTTGCGGCGCGAGCGAGACCGCCCAGTGCTTCGGTGTTGTTTGGAGATGCAAGCAGAACTTGCTGCCACGTCTGCGCCGCCATGTCCATGCGGCCCTTCGCCTCAAGGGTGTGCGCTTTGTCCAGCAGCACCTGTGTCGCCCCCTGAGAGGCCGGCGCACTCGCAGCCTGTCCGATACACGCAGGTGCAACGCCCATGCCAAAAGTAGTGGCGAGCAGCAGGAGCTTGGATCGGTTTCGTGGGCTTCGTTTCATCGGCACATCCTGGGCAGCTCGGTAATCCATCCTTCCATCGTGTGCATCATCGTGCGCATAACAGTAGAGCGTACTCCCCGAAATGGTACCGCCTTAGGTTCCCGTCTCGCACGCTTCTCCCAATTCCCTTGTTCATAGTCCGTCCCTAATTCTTCCACTTGTCTTTCAAACCGTCATCACAGCCGAATCGGACGCAAGGGTATGACCTCACCTCCAGTCTTCTCCCTGCAGCCGGAGACGAGCACGACGGCGAAGCCAGACCCGTAGCAGCGCCGCGAGCAGAAGGCAGGCGAGAATCACGACGACGACCACGGCCTCAGGGTATTTCGCGAAAAAGAGCTGCAACTTGACCCAAAAGGAGAGCGAGCCGACCTCATAGAGGTCACTGCCGATGCGGTAGGACGAGAACTCTGTGCCATGCAGGACGCTCACTGTCTGTGAGACATCGCTGGACTGGGCCACCCGAAGAAAAGTGCTCAGCAGGGATGGAATGACCGCACGATCACGCAGCGCGATCACGACGACGGAGCGACCGGAGTGCGCGGGCCATTCCAGGCCTTCGATCAGCGCATCAGGCAGACCGCCGGAGGTTTCGAGCTGGCCGGACTGCACGTGGTCAGAAGAACGTACCTTCCACCAGGCGTGCTGCAGCGGTGCAAAGAAGCCCTGCGTGTCTTCGACTTTAAGGCCACTCGTCTCGATCTGGACAGGCAGACGCTCGTTCAGCAGACGAATCGCCGGCTGATCTTCCGCCGTGCCCATCACGATGTAGTTCTTTCGCTTGTCGTTCTTCATGCCGTCGGGACCGGCGACAGTCACATTGATGACGGGATATCCGGTCTGAGCGCCGAAGTGGCCCATCAGCGTCAGATACATCTCGATTTCATCTGGACCAGGGTTGTCCGGCAAGATGACGGACGTCTCGGACAGGTCCTTCATCTGCGTGAAAGGGAAGCCTGCGTTCGCAAACAGTTCCAGGTCCGGCAACTGCGCAAGATGCGGAATGTCGCGAATGTCGAGGTAGCTGTCCTTCAACACGGCGCCTTGCAGGTTCAGGGGCGCGGTGTCCTGGCACTTGCCTTTTTTGGCGATCCGGAAGACGAACTTCAACATCAGAGAATTTGAAAACGGCCGCATGTCCGCGCGCGGAATCGGCAGGTCTGTCTCCAGCACCCGGGATGCATCGTTCGTGTGCGGCATCGGCGTGGAACTGACGTAGGCACTGTTCATGTACGCCTGCAGGGTGCTTTCCTGCGAGAGCGGCACCGGGTTGTAGCGGTAATGCAGGTGGAACGGGAGGTTTGCACGATCGCCATAGTACAGGTCAGGCGGCACACGAAAGTACACTCCCACGGGAACGGAGCCGTCGCCCTGCAGATCGCCGGTGTTCATGATTGCGCCGACGGTCACCGGATTTTTGGAGTTTGTGGGGAGCCAGCGGGGAGCGTCATCGGGTTCGCTGGCACGGATCGGCTTCAGCGAAACGGAGACCTGACTTCCCTGCCACAGGTCACGCTGCAGTGAAAGCGCACGCGCCGCGGTGATCGCGTCGTCTGCCGAATCACCGGTAAGAATCAACACCTTGGAATAGGGATCGGATGGGTTGGTGCGCATGGCGATCGTCGGCCCGCTGGAACCCTGGAGGTTAAGCGCTGCCGGCAACTCCGACGAATTTTCACTGATCAGGATGACGTTACCCCGGGGAATCTGGCCGAACGACACAGGGAAACGTACCGAGCGGAAGTCGGTGGGCAGCAGGCCGAACCACGAAGCGGCAATGCCTGCCGCTTGCAGTGCCCTGGTCGAGGGCTGGCTCAGGAAGACGATCGGAATAACCGGATGCAGGTTGACCGCGGCATCGTAAAACGGTAGCGGCAGCAGCTTCAGATCGTCCTGCAACGGCAGCAGACTGCCCTGCAGTTCGATGGAGCTGTTCGCGTCCACATGCGCCCACAGGGCCGAGTTCGACGGATCTTCGCACTGCAGCGTGTAATGGCCGATGAATTCAAAGGTGATCTGGTTGTCATGCACCAGCATCTCTGCCGGCATTTCCAGTGTGGCTTCCAACTGGGCGTTGTCTTCGCCGACGCGGCTGACCGAAAGCGTTTTGGCGGCGGCAACCTTCTCCTCCGGCACTAGATCGTGCGGTGCGCCGACGTAGTTGGGCTGAGCCGTGACGGGGAGGGTGGCAAACAGTGTTCCGTTGACGCTGACTTTCAGGTGCGACAGGGCCGGCAGCAGACCGGGAGAAAAGTGAAAGCGCAGGTGCATCGTTGCGCTTTTTACGACTTCCGTCTGCGGAACGGAGAAGTAGAGCGAATGGTACGCGTCGACACCGTGCAGCACGATGGTGTCGGATAGACCGATGTCGGCGAGGGTGAACACGTTATCGAACTGACCGGCTGGCACCCCCGGCTCGGCGACCGCCTTCGGCCCTGGATGGAGCGGGACTGTAGCTCCGGGCAGATCCACGGCTGCACGGTTGTGCACGCCGGTTGGAATTCTGGAGGGCTGGGCGGAAGCAGGCTGGGAGCCGAACACGAAACCGAACGAGGAAAGGCCAAGCGCGAGCAGCAGACCAAGTGGAGCGATGCTCGTCGCGAATTTACCGCGAGGGGACGATCCGTTGCCATCCCCATTCTTTTTGCCTTTCACAAGCCCTCCAAAAGTTTCCCTGAGCCCTATAAAGGCAAGCCCCATAATGCGCACAAGGCTACGCAGAGGACGGTCCGGATCGCGGCTCTCACCCCAGCCCAGCCAGGTGTCGGCGCGAGAATAAAGGACCTGGGTCAGCGTCTCTTCCTCTTGAATGGTAAGCGGTTCGAACTGCGCCCGCAGCTCCGTTCCATTTACGCGAATGATCGTCGCGGGTAGACCGGCTTCCCCGTCCAGCACGGGAAACAGGATACATGCAGGCGTGCCGGCGACCAATCCGGAATCGTGATCCATTTCCAGCATGACACCGCCGCTCGACACATCCGCGGTAAGGCCTTCCAGGATGGTTCCATCGTTCAACTCGACGCGAGCCGGCACCTGCATGGTGACGCGGACGGCCTGGCGGCGCTGCTGGCTTTCCCACGCGACGCCGCATGCAACGCCGAGAATCAGCAGATTGAAGAGCATCCAAACGACGTTCATCGTAATGGTGCCGAGGTGCGTTCCGTCGTACATGTTGGCTGGAACGTTCAGTAACTCGTTGATCGGACCGAACCCCGTGGAGGCATGCGGAAACTGCAGGTATCGCGGAATTGCGCAGAGCAAGCCGACGAAATTGAACCCGAGCATGGTAAGGAACGGGAGCGAAATGCGTGCGTCAAAGAATCGCCGACTGACGACGCCGCCCTTGGCCGTCACATTGAAGGAGCCGAACTTCGGATTGAGGAGCGCAAGCGTCGTTGGCAGCAGAATGTACGGCGCGAGCACAGTCTCGTAAATTTCATTCCAGAATGAGTGCCGATGCTGGCCCTGGATGCGGGAGTTCGTCATGGACGAAAGCACCAGGTGCGGGAACGCGTACGCAAGAATGGCGGCCCAGTATCCCGGCACGTTGGTGTGGCCGAAAATGAGATAGATGAGCGGCGCAAACAGGAAGATGAGCCGCGGCAGACCGTAGAGAAAGTGCGTCATCGCGTTGAAGTAGCAGAGCCGCTGCATGGGACGCAGGCCGGGTGCGAACAGCGGATTGTCCGTGCGCAGAATCTGCACCATGCCGCGTGCCCAGCGGATGCGCTGCTTGACGTGGCCGCTCAGCCGTTCCGTCGCCAAGCCGGCGGCCTGTGGGATGTTGATGTACGCCGTGTTCCAGCCGCGCATCTGCATGCGAAGGCTAGTGTGGGCATCTTCGGTCACGGTTTCGACCGCGATACCGCCGATTTCATCCAGGGCGGAGCGCCGCAGTACCGCGCAGGAGCCGCAGAAGAACGTGGCGTTCCAGAAGTCGTTGCCGTCTTGCACGATGCCGTAGAAGAGTTCGCCCTCGTTGGGGATGGAGCGGAATTGGCCGAGATTACGCTCAAATGGATCGGGCGAGTAAAAGTGATGCGGTGTTTGAAGCATGCCCAACCGGGCGTCGCGCATGAACCAGCCGATCGTCACCTGCAGAAACGAGCGCGTCGGAACGTGGTCGGAATCGAAGATCGCAACCAGCGGTGCTTCCAGTTGCGCGAGGGCATGGTTGATGGTGCCGGCCTTCGCGTGCGCGTTGTCGTCACGCGTCATGTAGCCGATGCCTGCCTCTTCCGCAAAGATCCGGAACTCGTCGCGCTTGCCATCGTCAAGAATGTAGACGTTGAGCTTGTCGGCGGGCCAGTCGATGTTCATGGCCGCAAGCGCGGTATACCGCACCACGCTCAACGGTTCGTTATACGTCGGAATCAGCAGGTCGATCGCGGGCCACTCGTCCGGATTATCGGGCAGCGGTACCGGTGTGCGGCGAAGCGGCCACAATGTCTGAATGTAGCCGAAATACAGGATCGCGAAGGCGTACATCTCCGCAAACAACAGCGTCATGATGAAGAAGGCATCGAGGAGCCCCCACTGCGAGGCGGGATCACGAAGAAAGTGGATCACGGTCGAAATACGCCACCAGGCATAGCGAAAGGTGGAGTAGCACGACGCCATCATGAGCGTGAGCGTGATGAGATACGAGCTGGATGAGCGATCCATCCAAATGGCAATCAGTACCGAGATCACACCGAGCACCGCCTGCTGAGGCCAGGTGAGTTCCAGCGCCGCACTGTACAGCAAGGCAACACAGCACAAGACGACCGTGAGGATGCGAAACAGACGCAGCAGTGGGGATTGGCCAGTTTCGAATTCACGCCAGATGACGGATCGGGTCATCGTTCACTCCAGCGTGCGCCGCGCGCGCCCGTTGTTCCAGGCGCAGACAGATTCTGTATCCAGTGGGCAAGGCTCTTGTAGTCTTCCGCAACCGGTGCGCCGGGAGCATAGTCGATCACCGTCATCCCTTCCGCCAGAGCTTCAGATACGGCTGGAGCACGGTGGATCATGACCGGGAGAAGTCTGTCTCCAAGAGACTGCCGCAAAACTTCGCGGACATCCAGGTGCAAGGGCAGCGCGGGATCGTACTGGTTCAGCACGTAGTAGGGACGAACAGGATTACCGTCAACATCCTTCATCTCCGCAAACAGGCCTTCGGTCGCTTGGGTGCTGAGGATTGAGTTCATATCTGGCGCGAGCGGCACGAGCACGAACGGGCTGGTGTAGGCGAGCCGGCGAGCCAGCCACATGCCGTTGCCGCCCACGTCCACGATGACGCGTTGCACACCTGCGGCGCGTTCGGTTAGATCTTCGATCAGCCGCTCCTGAGAATCGTCGTCGTGGCCGACGCGATCCATCTCGTAATGCGCGACCAGCACCGGCGCGTCCGCACTGCCCGTAGGAGGCATGAAAGTGCGCATCGCCCCGGGACGGAGGTCGCGTGCGCCGAAATAGTAGGGCAACAGGCCGTGCGTATTGGTATCGGCCAGCAGTACCTTTTCTCCGAGAGAGGAAAGGGCGCGTCCAAGCGTCGCAACCATGCTGGTTTTGCCGACACCACCGCTGAGCGCAAGCACGGCAAACACCGGGACCTGCACCTGCGTGGTTGCCGCAGGCGGTAGCAGGGCGGGTTGGGGTTCGGGTTCCTGCTCCATCAGGCCCTGCAGTGCAAACCAGCGGGAGGCCACACGCTCACGGCTCTCCTGCAAGGTGTCCGGGGCCATGCTCGATGCGCGTGGCAGCGGCTCGTCCCGGTCCCGATCTGCCTCCGTAACAGAGCCGGCGTCCGTGGATGACGCCGCGAGGTCGTAGTTTTTCGACTCTGAAAAACGGCGGCGGTTCGGGGCAGGAGACGCAATGATTCCCTGCAGCGAGCCTGGATGGACGGCGGGCGTGATGTGGGGGTGAATAGCTGGGATGAAGGAGCTGCCGGCCGAATCGGCAGGTTGTTCACCATAGGCAAGCCACGCCGGTGGCACGCTGTCAGTCGACGCGGGCGGCTGATCACGCGTCGGTTGGTTCCACTCATCGACACGTGGCTGGCGCTTGGTCCTGGCCCACATATCGGCACCAGCCTCGCGGCGGCCTCGTATCCCGGCGGGGCGGTCCATGGAACGCCATGGCGCACCGGATTCGCTTACGGGGATCAACGGCTCCGTCGACGACGCAGACTCCTCGTCGTATCGAGTATGTTGGGCGCGCGGCCGAATGTGAAGCTTGGGTTCGGCGGTATCGTAGCCGCGAAAAGGGTTCGTGCTTGGGGGGCGCGCAGGAAGACCTCTGCCGCTGTTGGAGTAATAGTCATTATCCGCTGCGGCGTTGCCGACATCTTCTGGCTCGCGACGTGTGACACGATCCTGCTCCGAAGGCTGCTCCCGCTCAAAGTCCTGCTCAGGTGTGGAGGACAGGTTACGGATCGGCGAGAGCGCGCCGTAGTCCTGTGCGGGCGACGGGGCGAACGTGGTGCTTGGGCGGTATCTCTGAAGGGTGCCGGCGTCGTATTCGTTTGACCCGGTGTGCATGGGAAACACATAGGCCTTACGTCCTGTGAAAGTGCGTGTGGCCTGCGCCGTACGCACACCGGGCGTTGACGCGAAGTACGCCGGATTCACCTGGCCGGTGTAGTAATACGGATCGTCTAGTTGACCCGGCGGCTCTTCGTCGCGCTCTGCCATCTGCGCGCGGTATTGGGCGTCGAATTCCGCATAACGGGCGGCCTGCTCTTCCGCGCGCTTGCGGGCTTCCATCATCTCTTTGCGGGCAGCTTGTGCACGCAGCCGCAGCGTTTCCGCCGATTGCTGCCGGCGGCCGGCCTCTTCCTGTTCGCGGCGAGCGTTGGCTTCGGCGATGCGAAAGGCTGCTTCTGCACACGCCTGCACCTCCGCATTGTTTGCGGCCTCCTGCTCGGCGCGACGGGCTACCTCAAGTACGCGCTGGGCTTCTTCCATGTCGCGTTTTGCGGTTTCTTCCAACGCACGTGCTGAAGCGAGTTCCGCCTGGCGCTGCTCTTCGGCCTGGCGGGCTCTCTGCTGAGCACGATATTCCCGGCGCGAGGCGGAAAAATCACGGTACTTTGCTCCCGGAAGATTTGCCCAGGAATAAAGGATAGCCACATCTTCAGGAGTCGCCGGACCTGCAACCTCATCAAACGTTCCGTTCGGCTTGATGTCGCTCATAACTGTCCGATCTGCCACCACCCCGGCACGCCGATTGAAGGACGCTGACCATGCGACTGATGCATCGGCTTCTGAAACGAAGCAGCGCAACTGCATCTGGAAAGGTGCATCGACGTTGCTACGAGGCTACGTTGCACTCTGTCTCTAGTCAACGCAGATGTGTGCAACGAAAGTGTCAGAAAGATAGTGGGTAATGGCGAGATTGATTCCGGGTCAAGGCAGCTTTGACGTTGTGGACAACGAGACGGAAACTCAGCCGCGCACGAGTGGAACGCAGAAGAATGCTGCTTTACCTGTGCCGGATTTCGAACCGCTTTTCAACCAAAGCAGTTTGCCGAACCGGATCGATCTTGTTATAGTCGTAGTTGTTGAGCGGGAGTAGCTCAGTGGTAGAGTGCTTCCTTGCCAAGGAAGATGTCGCGGGTTCAAATCCCGTCTCCCGCTCCAATAAAGCCTTTCCCTTCCTGAAATGCTTCAGCTGGCTTTCTGAAGAGTGTGCGTTCACCCCCGGATGCGCAAATGGCGCGGTACCCAAGTGGTAAGGGAGAGGTCTGCAAAACCTTTATGCGTCGGTT
>CBAAAH010000068.1:0-10557 GCA_964658865.1 uncultured Granulicella sp. | reverse complement strand
GATGCCTGCCTCAACCATGCGTGCGGTCAGTGCGGGCGGCAGGAACACCGGTGTTTCTGCCACGCGGATCGAGAGCTCGGTGCGGGTGCGCACGTTCATCCGCCGCAGCAGCGCCTGGTATTGCTCGTCGGTATAGCGGGCGTTAAAGCGCTGGCGGAGTTCGGCAATCATGCTCGAAAGTGTACCGCGCCGTTGCGCCGCGCGAGAGATTTCGTATCGCGGCAAGGTGGAAGTGTGCGCCCGTATGTTGTCGCTGCTGCTGGTCACTCCTGAGTGCATGGTGGTGCTGACGCGCGACTCGTCGGGATACTTTGACGACGAGCGAAAGATGAGCGCAGAGCACGCCGACACCGTGTGCGCGCAGCTACACAGAACGGTGCGTCTCGCCAAGACGGCATCGGTACACTTGGTTATGCGTTTGCGTCCCCAGTTTTTACTCTCTGCCTTTGCTGCAGACCATTTCCCTTCCGCGGCTCGCACGGGCGGCGCGCCGGAGGTTGCGTTCCTTGGGCGATCGAACGTCGGCAAATCGAGCCTGATCAACGGTCTGCTCGGCGATGTGCAGGCACGGGTCTCGTCCACGCCCGGCCGCACGCGGTCCATCAACTTTTTTGCGCTGCATGAGGTAACCAACGCCGGCAACATACGGCCGGTCCCCCAACTGGTCTTTGCGGATCTGCCGGGGTATGGCTACGCCAAAATCTCGAAATCCATCTCGGCGGAGTGGCCCACGTTTATCGATCCGTACCTTGCGGAACGCGACGCGCTGGCGCTGTGCTGCTGCCTCGTCGATACCAATATTCCGCCGCAGCAAAGCGACCTGAAGCTGCTGGATTTTTTACGCGCGGTCGGTCGGAAGTTTGTCGTCGTGGGGACCAAGAGCGATCGCCTGTCGAGTAACAACCTGGCCAAGTCGATCGCCCTGTTGAAGCGGGAACTGGGCGTGCCGGAGATCGTGGCCTGCTCGGCCAAGCTGGGGAAGCAGGACCGCGGCATGAAGGAGCTGTGGACGCGCATCCTTGCCGTGCGCGGTGCGGATACGGCACCAGACACCGATCTGGAGGCATAGCGTGAAGGCACGCATCGAGCGCTACTTTGAATTTGCGGCGCTGGGCGCGACGTGGCGCACGGAAGTGCTGGCCGGCCTGACCACGTTTGTCACCATGGCCTACATCATCTTCGTCAATCCCGCGGTGCTGGCCAAAACGGGCATGCCCATCGCCGCCGTTACCGCCGCCACGTGCCTGTGCGCGGCACTCGGGTCCATCCTGATGGGCGTGCTTGCGCGCTACCCGCTGGCGCTTGCGCCCGGCATGGGCCTGAATGCCTACTTTACCTATACCGTTTGCCTGAAGATGCACGTGCCGTGGCAGACCGCGCTGGGTGCGGTGTTTTTATCGGGAGTGATTTTTCTCTTACTTACCCTGGGCGGCATACGGCAGTTACTCGTCGGCGCCATTCCGCGGGAGCTACACGCGGCCGTCGCCGGCGGTATCGGATTGTTCATCGCATTTATCGGATTGACCGAATCCGGCATCATCGTAAAGGACCCAGCGACCGCCGTAACGCTGGGAAACCTGCACTCCCCGGAAACGGCACTTTCATTGTTTGGACTGGGTTTGATCGCGTTATTGCAGGTGCTGCGGGTGCGCGCCTCCATTCTCATCGGCATCGCTGGAACCCTGCTGACGGGCTACGTCTTCCACCGCGTGCACTGGACGCCACAACACTTTGCGCTGAGTGAAATGACGGCGACGGCAGGCAGGCTGGATGTGCGTGGCGCGCTGAAACTAGGCGGTCTGGAAATTATTTTTGTCTTTTTGTTCGTCGACTTATTCGACAACATCGGCACGCTGATCGCCGTCACAAAAAAAGCAAGATTGATCGACGAAGAAGCGCACATTCCACGACTCTCGCGCATCTTTTTGGCCGATGCCACGGCGACGATCGCAGGCGCGCTGACCGGCACCAGTACCGTTTGCTCTTACATTGAATCGTCTGCGGGCGTAGCGGTGGGTGGACGCACGGGCATCCCCGCCATCGTCACCGGCCTGTGCTTTCTGGCGGCATTGTTCGTCGCGCCACTGGTCGGGCCGATTCCCTCGTCCGCCACCGCACCGGCGCTCATCATCGTCGGTGCCCTCATGGTCGGTTCCATCGCGGAGATCGAGTGGGCCGATCCGCTGGTCGCGATACCTGCTTTCCTTACGCTGATTTTGATTCCTCTGACGTACTCCATCGCCAACGGGCTCGGCATCGGCATCGCCAGCTACGCGCTATTGCGGCTGTTCAGCGGGCGCGCCCAGCGGCAGGACTGGCTGCTGTTTGTCCTGGCGGCTCTATTCCTTGCGCGCTTCGCTTTCCTGGCCAACAGCTAAGAGCGAAAGCGCGCGGCAATGGGAAAGCGGCGGCCGTTGCCGAAACTCTTCGGCGTGACTTTCAGCACGGGCGCGGCCTGCTGGCGCTTGTACTCGCTGCGCTCCACCAGACCGAGGATCTGCTGTACTTTTTCAAGCGGCAGGTGTTGCGACTGTGCGATGTCTTCCGCGGATTCATACCGCTCCACATAGGCCTGCAGCAGCGGGTCCAGCACCTCGTACGGCGGCAACGAGTCCGTATCCATCTGGCCGGGTCGAAGTTCGGCCGAAGGCGGCTTGGTGATGGTGTTCCGCGGAATAATTTCGCGATCGCGATTGGCATGGCGCGCCAGATCGTACACGCGCGTCTTCCACACATCGCCGATGACCGCGAGCGCGCCGACCATGTCGCCGTAGAGGGTGCAATACCCCGTGGACATCTCGCTCTTGTTGCCGGTCGTCAGCACCAGGTGGCCGAACTTGTTGGACACCGCCATGAGTAGAACACCGCGCAGCCGCGACTGCAGGTTCTCTTCCGCCAGGCCGAACTCCGTGCCCGCGAAAAGCGGCTCCAGCGTGTGCTCCAGCGTCTCGAACCCTGCGCGAATGGGCAGCACATGGAAGGCGATGCCGAGGTTTGCCGCAAGGGTGCGCGCATCGTCGATGGAATGCGACGATGAATACTCGCTGGGCATGCCGATGCCAAGCACGTTATCCGCCCCCAGAGCCTCCACCGCGATAGCCGCAACGACCGCCGAATCGATGCCGCCGCTCAGGCCGATGAGCGCCTTGCGAAAACCGGTTTTGTGCAGGTAATCCCGCACGCCAAGGGTAAGCGCCTGCCAGTCTGCGGCAACGTCGGAAAGCAACGGCGCATCGTCGTTCTCGCCGGTAGCAAACGTGTCGAAAAGAACCAGGTCCTCCGCAAACGATGCCGCGCGTACAAGCTCTTTCCCTTTCGCATCTAACACGAATGAACCGCCGTCAAAGAGCAGGCTGTCGTTGCCACCAACCTGGTTGGCCATGGCGATAGGGACGCCATGGCGGCGGGCAAGCGTGGCCAGCATGTCACGGCGCACCTGCTGCTTCCCCTGCCAATAGGGTGAGGCGGACAGGTTTAGAACGATGCTCGGTTTTGCGCCGGTTTCGGTGCGCTGAGCCATCAGGCGCTCGACCGGGTCGTCGGCGTAAAAACGGTTGCGCCAAAAATCTTTGTCGTTCCAGGCGTCTTCACAAATGGTAATCGCAAGGGTTTCGCCGGCGAGCACGACCAGCGACTGCGACGTTGCAGGCTCGAAGTAGCGCTGCTCGTCGAACACGTCGTAGAACGGCAACAGCATCTTCTGCTGCACCAGCAAAACGTTTCCCGCATCGCAAAGAATTGCAACGTTGCGAGCATGTTTCCCGGGCCGCGCCGCGGACGGCAGCACGGAACCGAAGAGAATCGCGGGCATGCCCGCAGTCGCCGTTGTCTGCACGATGCGCTGCACGGTGGATTCGGCCTGCGTCAAAAATTCGGGCTTCTCGATCAGGTCGGCGGGCGGATAGCCGGAAGTGCTGAGCTCGGGAAACACGACGAGCCGGGCACCCTGCGCGGCGGCCTGTTGCGCGACCTGCAGCAGGCGATCGGTGTTCTGCGCAAATGCGCCGACGGTGGGGTTAAGCTGAGCGAGCGCGATCTTCACCCGTCAAGTTTACCGCTCGCGCTAGCTGCCGGTGCCGCCCAGCACCACACTCACCGTACGCACCAGGATTTTCAGATCGAGCCACAACGTCCAGTTCTCCACGTAGGCGGTATCGAGCGAAATATAGCTATCGAACGATGGGTCCTGCCGCGCTTCCACCTGCCACAGGCCGGTAATGCCCGGCAACACGTCCAGCCGGCGCAGGTGGCTCAGGTCGTACTGCTGCACCTCTGACGCAATGGGCGGCCGTGGTCCAACCAGGCTCATGTCGCCGCGCAGCACATTTAGGAACTGGGGCAGTTCGTCGAGCGAATACTTGCGCAGCATGCGACCGACGCGGGTCACACGCGGGTCGTTAGCCACTTTGAACAGGATGCCATCACGCTCGTTAAGGTGCGCCATGGTCTCGCGCATCTCATCCGCATCCTGCACCATGGTGCGAAATTTGTAGCACTTAAAGGTGCGGCCTTTGCGGCCGATGCGGTTCGCCTGGTACAGAATCGGTCCCGTTGAATCGGCCAAAACAGCGATGGCGATGATTAGCAGCAGCGGCGAAAGCACCACCAATGCCAACGTGGAAAGCACCAGATCGAGCGCCCGCTTGGCCATGAATGAGCCGATGGGAAATTCGCGGCGGTGCAGCGGAATCGTGGGAAACTGCCCAATGTACTCCACCGAGGCGTTCCACGCCAGGCCGTCGTATAGGTCAGGCACCACGCGTACATCGATGCCGATGGCGCGCGCTTCCTCGACAAGGCCGATCACCACGTGCTTTTCCGCGGGTACGCTGAAGAAAATCTCATCCACAAAGAGTGCGCGCGCCAAGGCAACGCAGTTCCTTACATCACCGATGATGTCGGGTTCGCCGGAATTTTGTTCCGGTTCGTTGAGCGCAATAAATCCCTTGAATCGGAAGCCGAGATGTCGAAGCGACTCTAGGTGATTGCGCAGCGCATGCGCCACCCGGCCGGAACCCACGATGAGCACGTTGCGTGTATCGACGCCATCGCGATAGCGGCTGTACACGAGCGAACGCCACAGAGCGCGCCGCGCGCACAGCATTGCCCCGGTCAGCAGCACAGACAGCACCACCACGATGCGCGACACCTGCTCACCCCGCGACAGATAAATGGTGCCGCACAGGATGAGTCCGGCGATCAGCGTCGCCTGAATGGTCATGCGCTGCTCGTGCAGGCCGCTGCGGTTTTGGATGGGACCGTATAGGCCATAAGAGCGCGTGAAAAAGACAAGAAAGAGCGCGAACCAGGCCAGGTAGATGCCGAAGGTACCCCACAACTCCCCGGTAAGCTGCGTCCTGCCGACCACACCGCTGCTTTCTGCAACGTCGCTACGAAAGCGAAGTGCGATCATACTGGCGATCAGCGTAGTCGCGAAATCGAGAATGGCCCACGATGCACTGGTGACAGACGGACGGCCAAGCAGCCTGGTCCCACTTGTGGCGGCGGCAGTGGCCGTGTGCCTGTTCTGCTGAAGCACGCGTATTTCCTGTGTGGCTTCGCGAATCGACATGTGCCTCGAGAGTGGTTCGCCAGGGACCTACCGTAGGTACACCGCTGGTGGTGCTGGGAGAGCCGATGCTGCACCAGGATACAGGTGCAACGCGTTCCCCTTGATGTACCCGAGAATACGAAAAAGTCGTGATAACGACAACGTTACTCCCGTTTCTTTTAAGTCGGTAGAAGTAATTCATCCATGGCGAGAAATTCTTTCAGCACCGGGTCGTCCGTGTGCTCCAACTCGTCCACTGTTCCAAAAAAGCGCGCCGTTCCCTCGTGCAGAAACAACACACGATCCGCCAGCTTGCGCGCAAAACGCATATCGTGGGTCACCACGATGCTGGTGAGATGAAGCTGGCGCTTCAGCCGCTCGATCAGGTCGCCCAGCAGATGATTCATCAGCGGGTCGACCATGGTGGTCGGCTCGTCGTACAGAATGGCTTCGGGCTGCGACGCAAGCGCGCGCGCGATGGCGATGGAGCGCTTCATGCCGGTGGACAGATCGCTGGGCAACAGGTCGTCCATGCCCGCAACGCCCACCATCTCCAGCAGGCCTTTCACCACCTGGCGAATCTGTTCGTCGTCGAGTTCTCCTTTTTCGCGCAGGGGAAAGGCGACGTTTTCGCCGACGGTAACCGAGTCGAACAGGGCACCGTTTTGGAAAACCATCGTCACCTTACGGCGAACCGCCTGCATCTGTTTTTCGGTGTAGCCGGCGATTTCTTCTCCGGCGACCTCGATCGATCCGGAGTCGGGCTTGAGGAAGCCCATGAGCATTTGCAGCGATACGGATTTACCCACACCCGAACGGCCCAGGATGCATAGGGTCTCGCCGTGGTTGAGCGACCAGGTCACATTCTTAAGCACGTGAAAGTCGCCGAACGACTTGCTGACGTCATTGAAGGCAATATAGCTGGTGAGCTGCTTCTGCTCCGGCTGCTCGTTCTGCTCGGCTGCCTGCTCGAAGAAGTCGCCGACCTCCTGCTGCACGTCCTCGGACACTTCGTCGATAAGCGGTTTGTTCAGCGCATCTTCATCGACGACTAGGGGCGGCGCCACGAGGTGTTCGCCAGGCTGCTGGCCCAGGTCGATGTGGTGTTCGGCGGGTTGTTTCGGTTCTTCAGCCATGGTGCAGAGTTCGATTCCTGATTCGTCTACCCGGTTGGGTCAGGCAACTTCTTCCAGGTCATGCGGGGAATTCAGGTTACGAAACCATTCCGGGTCGTCGCTGGCAAACGGCATGGCACCGCTACCGGCGGCCAACGTAACAGCGGACAATAGCCTGCGCTGCCCCGACGTAAAAGCCTGCGCAATGACAGGCGCGAGGCTGCGGTGCAGCAAAAGCGGCAGCGGCTCCGGGCCGTGAGGCAGGCGAAACCACGAGGCAGTTGCGGTCGTCGCGGTCACCTGCCGCGACCAGTCCAGCAGGGCTTCCATCGGCAGACAGGGCTGGTCGATAGGCAAAATCAACGCCCAGGTGGTGACCACGTCATGCAATGCAGCGTCGACGCCGCCCAGCGGTCCACCGCCCGGCGTGCGGTCCGGCACCAGCGGACCGAAGGGGGCCAGTTCCATGGCGCGTTGGGTATTATCGGCGTCGCCGCTCAGCAGACGTGCCGTGCCGAACGGAGCTAGCCGCTGGATGGCGTGCTGCAGCAGCGTTATGCCTTGCCACGGCACAAAGGCCTTATCGCGGCCCATGCGGGAGGAGCGGCCGCCCACCAGGACATACGGCATGACATTCGTCATGCGCTACGCGTTCGCCGCTAGGGAAAGAAAGCGAATGATGCTGTCGATACCGGCATAAAAGTTCGCAAGATTGAATTTTTCGTTGGGTGCATGAAGATTGTCATCCGGCAAACCAAAGCCCATGAGCAGCGTGGGAATGCCGAGATTGCGCTCGAAGTCGCCGACGATAGGGATGGACCCGCCGCCACGAACGAACACCGTCTCCTTGCCGAAGACCCGCCGCATGGCCTCGGTCGCCGCGGCGACGAAAGGGTTGTCAGTATTGACGATGGCAGGATCGCCGGAGTGGATAAGCCGTGTTTCCACGGTGACGCCGAGCGGTGCAATCTGCGCGAGGTAGTCCTGCAGTTGCTGAAAAACACGCTGCGGCGTCATGCCGGGAACCAGCCGCAACGATACCTTGGCCGTGGCTTTTGCCGGGATGACCGTCTTCGCACCCGCGCCGGTAAAGCCGCCGATGATGCCGTGAACGTCGAGCGTGGGACGCGCCCAAAGGCGTTCGAGGACGGTAAAGTCCGTTTCGCCCGTCAGCGCGGTTGAGCCGACTTCGTGCTGCAGGTACTCCGCTTCGTCGAACGGCAGCGACTTCCACGCGGCCAGCTCCGCTGCGGTGGGCGGCTGGATACCGTCGTACAGGCCGGGAATGAGAATATGGCCTTTGCTGTCCTTGAGACCGGCGATGATCTGTGCCAGCGCAACGAACGGGTTGGGCGCGGCACCGCCGTACATGCCGCTGTGCAGGTCAGTGCGCGCGCCGCGAACCTCGATTTCCGTGTAGATCATGCCGCGCAGGCCGACGCACAACGTGGGCAAGCCAGGCGCGAACATGTCCGTATCGCTGACCAAGGCAACATCAGCCTTCAAACGTTCCGGGTGGGCGCGCAGAAAGTGGGCAATCTGTTCGCCGCCGACCTCCTCTTCGCCTTCGGCGATAACGCGAATGTTCACCGGCAGCGTACCGTTTGCTTTCAGCAGCGCTTCCAGTGCTTTGACATGCATCCAGAGCTGGCCCTTGTCGTCGACCGCGCCGCGCGCGTAAATGTTGCCGTTGCGCACGGTCGGCTCGAACGGAGGCGTAAGCCACTCGTCCAGCGGGTCGGGCGGCTGCACGTCGAAATGCCCGTAGCACAGCACTGTGGGCTTGCCAGGCGCGTGCAGGTGGTCGGCGTAAACGAGCGGGTGGCCGGCAGTGTCGATCACTTCGACGTGCTGCATGCCGATGCGTGTGAGTTCGGTGGCGAGGAACTCCGCGGCGCGGCGCACAGCCGCAGCGTAGTCCGGCAGCGTGCTGATGCTGGGAATGCGCAGAAACGCCTTAAGTTCGTCGAGGGCGGCGGCGTGGTTCGAGGCGGCAAAGGTAAGGGCTGCAGTGGGTTCGGTCGTCTCTGCGGTATAGGGCATGCTTCTTCTCGATTCAATTCTGCTTATGATCGTTGCGGCGCGCAGCCTTGCCTTGCCAGAATCGAGCACAGGACCGGGAGTTGGCAAATGACACAGCAAGAAACGCAGCGGTGGGACGCGTCGCAGTACGCGGCAAATGGGCGATTTGTCGCCGATCTGGCGGGTGAGGTGGTCGGCTGGCTCAACCCGCAGCCTGGCGAACGCGTGCTGGACCTGGGCTGTGGCGACGGCGCTCTGACGGTGTCGCTGACCGCCGCCGGTGCAGTCGTGACGGGCGTGGAACTCGACCCATCGATGACCGCCGCGGCGCGCGGAAGAGGCCTGACCGTGGTGGAACGGTCCATGACTGCGCTAGAGTTCGACGGTACCTTCAATGCCGTCTTCAGCAACGCCGCGCTGCACTGGGTGCGTGACCAGCCGGCCGTCGTTGCCGGCGTGCATCGCGCACTGGTGCCGGGCGGCCGCTTCGTGGCGGAAATGGGCGGCCTGGGCAACATCGCAGCCATCCGCGTGGCACTCGCGGCGGTTTGCCGGCGATGTGACGTGGATGCGGAGGAAATTGCGCAGTCCTACTTCCCTTCCGCCGCGCAATACCGCACGGTTCTACAGGAAGCAGGCTTCACGGTCGAGCGAATCGAACTCATCCCACGGCCCACCTTGGTGAAGGCCGGCATGGCCGCGTGGCTGCACACCTTTCGCCGCGCGGTACTAGCTGCGCTGCCGGAAGCAGACCGCGACGCCGTAGTCAACGAAGTCGTCGCGCTGCTGGAACCAGTGCTGCGCGATGATGCCGGCACCTGGTGGGCCGATTACGTGCGCCTTCGGTTCATTGCGCGACGAGATTCACAACCATCACTTCAGACTGGAACCGATGACGACGAACCCCCCTTCGTCACTGCGTAGCATCAGCCATCGGTTCGAAAGCCGTTCAGTACATCGGGATCTTCGGGTTGATTTCGCGGCTGTATTGGTCGATGCCGCCGGCAAGGGATTGCGTCTGGTCGAAGCCTTCCCTGCGAAGCCACATGGCGACGCTGAGCGAACGCATGCCGTGGTGGCACACGACTACAATATATGCCTCTGGGTCGAGCGCGTTATGCGCGCGGGTCGGCACGTCGCCCATGGGCATATTGAGTGATCCGGGGATTGCGGCGGTGGCCGTTTCCCATGGCTCGCGCACGTCGAGCAGGGTTACGGGTTTGCCGCTGACGCGTAGTGCTTCAAAATCGGCGACGGAGATTTCCGGATTCAGCATGGCTGCCTTAGGATAGCGTGTCGGACGTTTTGTGTCTCGTAGGCGACATGGCGGTGAAAGTTGCGTCCTATGAAAGAGTATTGGAACGAGGAAAAAAGATGATGCAGACAAAGGTCCTGATCGTGGAAGATGAGCCGAACGCGCGAGCTGGGCTGGCGGAACTGGTGGCAAGCTGGGGATACCGCACGGAAACCGCGGCCGACGGCGCCCTGGGCCTCGACATGGTGCAACGCTGGTCGCCGGCGGTCGTCGTCACCGACCTGATGATGCCGCGCATGGACGGCCTGCAGTTGCTGGACCGCATCGGCGAGCTCTCTGAGCCTGTAGCTGTCATCGTGGTGACGGCGCATGGGGCGATCGATAGCGCCGTGGACGCCATGCGCATGGGTGCTTACGACTACATTCAGAAACCGATCGACACGAGCCGATTGCGCACAATCCTGAAAAATGCAAGCGAGCAGGCAGCGGTGAGCGCGCAGGGCCTGGCTACCGGCTCCGACGGAAACGAGTTGGCCCCCATGGTTTCTGCCGAGCGGCTGGGCGCGCTGGTGGGCGGATCTCCCGCGATGCAGGCAATCTTTCGCACCATCGAG